>MEWG01000050.1:26122-26996 GCA_001773295.1 candidate division WWE3 bacterium RIFOXYD1_FULL_39_9 | reverse complement strand
CATTATCAAAAGCAACTAGAGCCACCTTTTTCAAGTCTTCCTTTGTTTTAATTTCTTTAGCGGATTTTGTAAGGGCTTTTTTGACTTCCTCAAGACCTTTCTTTAGTTCTTTTTCTATTTTGTGTCCGTCAAATTGACTTTTCTTGGCGACTTCGTTGATGATGGCTTGGAGTATGATAAGAGCGCCAGTGGTGCCGTCTCCAGCCCTGTCATTAGTTTTTATCGCCGTTTCGCGGATAAGGTTAACAATAGCGTTCTCCGCAGGGTTGTCAGTGATTTGAAAGTCCCTTGCGATTTGAACACCATCATCAAGTCCTCCGAGTTTATATGCAAATTTGTCTATAATTACCTTATTACTCGCGGGCCCGAAAGTGAGACGAACCATATTACACAATTTGTTGGTGGCTGATTTGATTACTTCAAAGACTTCTTTTTCATTTATGATTTTTATTTCTGACATACTAAATTTTAATTATTAAAGCTGATGGTTTATATATGCGGTGATAGACTCTTTTTGTTAAACCGCTTCTTTGGGCATATTGTCTCAAGTGGGCTTTCAAATACTCAGCATTATTCACTCTACCTCTGTATCCTTTATTAAATCTGAATTTCCTGTTACAGATGTGGCACACCTCAATTTTGATTTTCATATTTTGAAATATGATATGCAAGTCGTGAGGTATGCCTCTGTATTTACAGCCGAGATTTCCCGTGTAGCGAATCATTTTGACTTCTTGCCTTTCTTTGCGACCTTTTTGACTACTTTCACTGGCGCCTTTTTTGCCTTTGCCTTTGCCTTTGCCTTTGGAACTGCAGTTTCTTCATCATTGACATTATCAAGTATTTCTTCTGCTTGGACTTCGGGTGCTTTCAC
>MEWG01000050.1:7209-26035 GCA_001773295.1 candidate division WWE3 bacterium RIFOXYD1_FULL_39_9 | reverse complement strand
TTTTTTGGTTAATCCAAGATAAGTTAGAAGTACTCCAAAAGCAAAGAACAAGGCCATTGCTAAAAGAGCAATTGCCCAATAAAAATTTGATTTATCCGCAGGCGCTTTAGGCATTTGCGGAGCTTGCGCTGCAGGAGGCATTTGGTTCTGCATTGGCTGTTGTACCGGTTCTTGCACGGGCTGTTGTACTGGTTCCTGCATCGGTACTTGATCTGTCTGATTTTCCTCGTTCATGTTAATTAAAACCTTTATAATTAATTACTTTGATCGATCGTCAATTAATACTATTTGACGGCTTTAGCATCCTCGAATCTTCTTTGGATGTTTCGCGAATCTGATCTCTTAAAGCAACAATGTCTGGTTTAACAGTCTCAACGTAATAAGTTTTAACATCCAATGTCGCTGTTCGAACTTCTGCCAAAGCATCTTTTGCTTCTTTCATGGCCGCTACAAAATTTCCGTCTGAATTACCGCACTCATAGTCTGCAGTTTCTTCTAATTGAACAACAAAAGCCTCAAATTTTTCGGATAGTACTGCAATTTTTTCTTCCAGAACGATTAAATCGTTTTGCAATTCAGTAACGTCGTAGCCATTTTCTTCAAGTCTGGCTATTAGGTTAGCTAACTTTTCCTTTAGTGCTTCATATCTTTCCAAATGTTTAGCTTGCGACTCTCTGAATTGTTCAATCTTCTCGTCTACTTTCTCTTCGGTTAAGTTACATCTTTCGGCTATATTTTCTTTGAGTTCTAATTTCTTTTCTTCACGTTCACGCTTAAGTTCGCGTACTTTTTCTTCATGTTCTTCTCTATATTTTTCTTTGTATTCTCTGATGCAGTCTTTATAGTTTTCAATTTGTTCGCTGTTTTTTTCTGTGGGGCGTGTGCATCCGCTTTCTTCAGCACTAAAAGCCGAGGCAGTACTTGTAAGAGCTAGAAAACCAATTAATGAGAATAAAGAGGCTATAATAAATGTAGATTTCTTTGTCATTTGTACATTATAGTGTTTAATTTTAAGGTTGCAAAGTTTACCACACGCAAACTTTGCTTATAAGCAAAAATTTTAGGTATACTTTCGGTAGATATATGTATATTTCAATAGATATAGGCGGAACAAACACTAGAATAGCTTCTTCAGAAAATCTTAAGGATATTTCAGAGCTAACGATATTTGATTCAATACATTCTTTACCCGAACAAAAAGCTAAGATCGAAGAAACTATTAATATACTTGCTGGTGGTAGACCGATAGAAGGCATTTGTGTCGGTGTTCCGGGTGTAGTAGTTCGGGAAACTTCAGCAATCCAAAGAGCCCCAAATTATCCGGAACTCAATGGCGTTTTGCTGTCTGATTTATTATCGGCGTTTTCGGGGAGTAAGCTGGTCTTAGAAAACGATGCCGCTTTAGGTGCATTAAGCGAGGCTGTGCGCGGTTCCGGAGTAGGGTACTATTCTGTAGCTTACTTAACTCTAGGTACGGGAGTAGGCGGGGCATTAATAGAAAATAGTGAAATAAATAAAAATCGAAAAGTGTCTGAGCCCGGACATATGATAATTAACTTTGACAACACCGCTTCAGATAATTTGGGATACGTCGGTAGTCTGGAAGCATATACATCCGGTTTAAGTTTTGAAAATTTATATGGCCAAAAAGCCGACACGTGTGTTGATCGGGGAATTTGGTTGAGATATGGAAACAATCTGGCGACTGGAATTTCAAATATTGTCTTGTTGTGGGGCCCGGATATAATAGTTATCGGCGGCGGAATTTCCGATAAGTTTGAGTATTTTATAGACGGGGTTTCTTCCAAATTGAAGGATTACAATTTCTTTGCCCCGCCTAAAATAGTGAAGTCTGCATTTGAGGATAAGTCGGGGGTAATTGGAGGTTTTGTTCAACTCGAACAGTTGTTAAAGAGTTAATTCCCGCCCGTTAAATATATGATTGAAGTTAAAAATATCTCTAAATCTTTTGATGATATAAAAGCAGTCGACGATCTATCGTTTTCGATTAAAAACGGTGAAGTTGTGGGTTTGTTAGGCCCTAATGGTGCAGGAAAAACCACGACAATGCGAATAATGACGGGATTTTTTCATCCTGATGCCGGCGATGTCTTGGTAAACGGAATTTCTATTAAAAAAGATTCGATAGGTGCTCTTAAGCTAATCGGATATCTGCCTGAAAATAACCCTTTATACAAGGATATGATCGTCTCGGATTTCTTGAAATACTCCGCATCTTTAAAAGGCATAAAAAATACTGATCTAAAAGATGCACTAGATTTTGTTGTTAAGTCTGCGAATTTGTCTAAAGTTTTTTACCGCCCTATTAGCGAGTTATCAAAAGGGTTTAAACAACGAGTTGGTATTGCATCGGCTCTTATACATAAACCAGAAATTGTGATTATGGACGAACCTACAGAAGGTCTCGACCCATCTCAAAGAGTTGAAATACGGGATTTAATCAAAGAATTATCAATTAACCATACGGTTTTAATTAGTACGCACGTTTTACAAGAGGTTGAATCAATGTGCTCCAGAATCGTAATAATTAATAAAGGGCAAAAGGTAGGAGACGGCTCGATAAGTGAAATTTCTAAATCCGCACTGAACGTGAAAACAATATTCTTTGAAGTTGAAGGAAAGAAAGTTGAATCACAAATAAAAAAACTTAATGATATTAGGGAAGTAAAATTTACTAAAGTTTCGGATGACAGGTACAAAGTGGAACTTATTGTAGATTTTGATTCAGTAATTCAACCAGCATTATTTGATTTGGCAAAAGAAAATAACTGGAAAGTTTGGGAACTTACCGAAAAGGGACACAACTTGGAAGAAATATTTAAGCAGTTAACAAGATGAAAAAAATAAATTTTAGAAATATCTTAATTTTGATACGCAAGGAGCTGGTTGGCTTTGTAGATAACCCCGCGACTTATGTAGTGGGAATAGTATTTCTGCTAATTTGGGAATTTCTTTTCTTCCGAAATGTTTTTGTTATAGGCGAATCGTCTTTAGCTACATTATTTAATCTTTTTCCGTGGATAAGTTTAATTTTTATACCGGCACTGACAATGGGAGCGATATCCAAAGAGAAAGACGACGGTACGTTAGAATTAATTCTCACTCATCCGGTAAAGATCTGGGAATTAGTGTTAAGTAAATTTTTAAGCACATTCTTGTTTGTTGGTGTTGTTTTATTATTTACTCTGCCGTTGGCTATTTCATTTAATAACTACGGACCTTTGGATTGGGGGATTTATGCCAGCCAAATTATTGGCGCTCTATTCTTTTCAGCCGCACTGGTATCTTTGGGAATTTTTATTTCTTCATTATTTTCTTCCCAAATTGCTTCGCTTTTACTAACAGTTTTTTCCGGATTTATTTTTGTGGTTTTTGGAACGGAATTAGTCACAATTAGCCTCCCGTCTACGGTAGGAAGTTTTTTGGAAAAGTTTTCGTTAGCCAATCACTACAACGCACTTTCGCGTGGAATTCTGACCTTGAGTGATATTTTATTTTTTATTATTTTTGTTGCTTTATTTCTTTATGAAGCAAATTTACAAATTTTCAAACAAAAATCCAACGAATTAAAAAGAAAGTTATTTGCTATTCAGTTAGGAGGTTTTCTTATAACTTCATTGATAATTGCGGGCGGAGTATTATCGATAATTAATTTAAGGTTAGACATTACGCAGAACAAGATTTACACACTTTCTGGCGCAACCAAAAAAGTTTTACTCGAACTAGATACTCCCGTGACCTTAACTTTGTATGCTTCAAAAAACCTTCCAGCTCAATATGCGCCGATCCTGCGTGAGACACAGTATGTATTAGAGGACTATAAAAATACTTCAAAAAGTAAAATTATTTATGAACAAAAAGATCCTTCTGTATCCGAAGATGAGGAACAAAAAGCATTAGCATCCGGGATACAAAGAGCGCAATTTAACATTATCGGGCAAGATGAGCTGCAGTCGAAGGAAGGATACCTTGGAATAACTATTAATAGTGAAAATAGAACCGAGGCTATTCCGTTTATTCAGGGAACTGCAGATTTGGAGTACGAGTTAACAACATTGATTTACAAATTGACAAGCAAAGATAAAAAAACCTTAGGCTTTTTATCAGGAAATAATGAAAAAAGTATTTACGACGACTACAAATATTTAAACCAGGAATTGTCGAAGCAATTTAATTTAAAGCCGGTTTTTTTGAGCGACGAGATCAAGGAAATTGATCAAAATATTCACGTTTTGATAATTGCCGGGCCCACCGAACCGCTTGAAGTAGAAACAATTAGCGCAGTCAGGACATATTTAAATAATGGCGGGAGTGTAGTCTTTTTACTCGATAAGATTTTAGTAAATAACGATTTTACATCGGTGGTAATAAATCATAATTTGGAGCAAATTTTGGAAGAGTACGGAGTTACGTTAAGGCAAGATGTAATTTATGACCTCCGTGCATACGAGCAGCTTAATATACAGACCGGCGCAAACACTTTTGCTTTAAACTATCCATTTTGGATCAGAACTTCAATATCCCCGCTTGCTCAGATCCTAAAATTGAAGACTAATGCCGTTTCTTTACCTTGGGCCAGTTCAATTACTTTTGATGGCGGAAAAGCTAAAGAATCAGGTTATACAATAAAACCTTTGTTAAATACTTCAGACTATGGCGGAGTGAAATTAGACACCGCAAGTGTTTTACCGGATCAAGATTTACCGGCAGATAAGTTAGGCAAGATTACCGCAGGTGTAACTATGGAACCTTTTCCGGATACAGAAAACTCTAAAGGAAGAGTCGTAGTAATTACCGATTCAGAGTTTTTGGTAGACATGTTCTTAACTAAAATTCCTTCAAATCTGGCTTTTGGTTTGGATATGTTTTCGTGGGTATCCCAAGTCGATTCATTTGCAGATATCCAAGTGAAGGTAAACGCTGCAAGTAAATTTACTTTTGCTAATTCTACTCAGCCATCTCAGATAAGATACACGGTAATGGGACTTTCCACAGGGCTGCCTATTCTATTAGCGATTGGAAGATTTTTACGAAGAAGGGCTTTAAGATTCCAGAATTACAAAAGCTGATTTTCTTAAAAAAGTTCATTGAATTCGTTTGGTGTAATCCAGATAGGTTTTGGGTGTTGAGTGTAATTTGGATTTGGCACAAGTTTTATTCCCGCATGCTCGTCTCTTAAAAGATAGTAACAAAGCCCTTTTTGTTTTTGTATGATTTCATAATCATGATCTGTGTGCCCGCTGCGCCAGTCATCAAAAGTCACCAATGGTTCATTTCCGACATTGGAAAACGAATGCCCAAATTCATATGGAATGCTGATTTTTTCTCCGGGTTTTTCAAATTGAACCATGTAAACGCTTTCCACTCTATTTTCTACTACCGTTTCGTTCTCCACAATTTTCTTTTGCAGCTGCAAAACACCTTTTCCTGAAACTAACAAATAGTTTTCTACAACATTTGTTCCGTGATAATGCCCGTAAGTTTTTGTAAATTCATCGCCGTAAAATCCCGCCGAGGTTACTGTCATGTTTTCCCACTTACCTTTGGAAATTTCTGAAAATACCCAATAAGCTATTTCCGGACCGTCTTTGGCGGAAGGGTTATATAGGATTTCGGAAAGTTCTGAAAATGGGCGGGAGCTTTTTAATTTCATGACGTTTTAATTATCTGTTAACGGATTTTTTTTAGCAAATTTTCTACTAGACACGATGAAGGATATGTGCCACCATCTATATATGAACAAAAATCTACCCAAAAACAATAAAAGTGTTACATTTTACGTTTTGCAGCTTCCTATAATATTACTTTTTTTGCTAATGATGGCCGTGACAGGCTATTTTACAGTAGATAGTTCCGCCAAATTAGCCTCACCTACTACTCTAAGTTCGGTATTAGGTGACGACGATGAGGAAGACGATAATAGCGGTGAAAGTGAAGATGATGATGAAGACGATGAGGAAGACGACAACAGCGGAGATGACAATGATTCGGACGATGACGAGGATGAAGACAGGGATGAAGAGAATGAGGAGAATGATGATAGTGACTCCGATGATAATGACATAGAAGACGAGGATGAAGACGAGTTTGAAAATGAACTTGAGGATGAAAGTGATGACGATGATGAAGACGAGCTAGAGAGTGAGCTTGAAGACGAGGATGAAAGAGAGTTTGAGACTAAACAAGTAATCCAAAATGCTGACGGCACAAGAACAGAAATCACCCGTAAAGTAAAAGGCAATGAAATTAAAATCGAAGTAATTACTTACGGAATTTTTGGTAACAAGATAAAAGAAGAAAAATTTGAGCAAGATGAGGATGGACAACAAGAGGCAAAAGTTAAAATATACACTCTAAACGGTGAGCAGGCTTCCGAGCTTAAATTAAAAACTGAGGACGGCAAGCTTGAATTAAAGGTTAAGGAGGGATCTCCGGAATTTTCTAAAATTGAGTACGATCCCAACGACGAGAAATTGCTAATTTCTACAGAAGGTCAGGACGGAGAATCCGACTTCGCCGGTAAATTGAGTATCAAAGCATCAGGTAACACATTTAGAATTACCAGATCGGGAATTGGCGTGGAAAGTTTATTTCCAATGACAGTTGATCCTGACACCGGTCAGATCTTTGTAAATACACCTGCCGGGGACGTCGAGCTGAAAGCAATGCCGGATACAGTTGTTGAAAAAGCACAGCTTTCTTCGGTAGATACAGTAAATCTTGAAGATGTCGACGGAGAAGTGAAATATGTCTTATCAGGAGAGCGAAGTGAAAGATTGTTCGGTGTTTTCAAGATGCAAATTCCTATGGAACTGACATTTGACCCATCCACAGGGGAATTGCTTGATACAACCCAGTCAATCTTTATTAAAGTCCTGGATATCTTCAGTTTCTAAATAAATTGAAGAAACTACTGATCTTTGAGTAGAATTAACTGTGAGTAAATTCAGGGGTTACATCATCATCGCTGTTTTGGGAACTATTACGGCATTTCTTTGGCTGCTCTCAAAACCACAGCTGTCTTTTATTACAGATTATCCATTATTAGCATTGAGCCAGATTTGCGGACTTATCGGTTGTGTGCTCATGGCCACTGCGCTACTTTTATCTACTCGTATTACTTTTGTTGAAGATCTATTCGGAGGTTTGGATAAAGTTTATAGAATTCATCATTTGATTGGGGTGTTTGCGTTTTCTTTAATATTGATGCACCCGACAGCGATGATCATCCAGTCTTTACCAAACGTGCAGTTTGCCTTGATTTACGCAATACCTGGGCCATACCTTATTCACAATTTCGGGATTTTGGCGATTTATTCGTTAATTATTCCGTTCATCTTTATTTTATTGATAAAGATCCCTTACAACATCTGGAGATATACGCACAAACTTTTGGGAGTGAGTTTTTTGTTAGCTTCAGTGCACGTTTATTTTATGCCAAGTGACGTCGCGGTTTTTATGCCGTTAAGATTCTGGATTTTGGGTTTTATCGCGGCCGGTTTGTTGTCGGCAATTTATACACTTATATTTTATTCAAAAATGGGTCCAAGATCAGTTTACTTAGTAGAAAAGACCGATATTACACACGAGGTTATTAACGTTTACTTTCGACCGGCCGGGAGAAAGATAAAATTTACACCGGGACAGTTCGGCTACTTTTCTTTTAGAAAATCGTCAATAGGCAAGGAGGCGCATCCATTTTCTTTTTCTACGTCTCCTGACGAAGACATACTTAGAATTTCGATGAAAGTGTTAGGGGACTTTACAAAAAGCGCGGCAAATATTCTCAAAGATGATGTAGTCGCAATTTACGGACCTTACGGTAGATTCGGAAAAATTTATGCAGATCCCACGCCCAAAAATCTAATCTGGATAGCGGGTGGCATAGGTGTAACGCCGTTTTTGAGTATGTTAAGGCAGGAGTCCGCGCATCCTTCAAATCATAAAATAACATTTTTCTATTCGTATGGTTTGCAGGAAGAAGGAGTTTTTGTAGAAGAGATCGAAAATATTTGTCAAAAATTGCCAAACGTAAAGTTTGTAAAGTGGTGCACAAAAGATTTGGGCTTTTTGACAGCGGAGAAAATCTCCGAGGGCATGGAAAATATTTCTTCACATTATGTTCAAGTCTGCGGTCCTGAAAAAATGATGTTTACAATGAAGGATCAGTTTAACGCATTGGGAATTACAGACGACAGAATATTCTTCGAAAACTTTTCCATGAAGTAAGGTTTTAACCTAGTGCTGCGAAGTTACTGTGCAGCGATCGTTTCTACAGGATTGTTGTCGTATCCCTTTGCCTGAAGTAAGAACGCTTTTGCATACTCTCCGTTAAGCGCCATTAGTTCTGAGTGGTTGCCGTCTTCCACTACTTTTCCTTTAACCAACACAATTATCCTGTCTGCATTTCGAACTGTGGAGAATCTGTGTGAAATGATAATTACGGTTTTGTTTTTGAAAAATGAGTATATCCTGTTGAAGATATTAAACTCAGATTCTGCGTCAATTGATGCCGTGGGTTCGTCAAATATTACAAGAGGAGCATCTCTGTAAAAGAATCTTGCTATTGCCAATTTTTGCCACTGCCCGGTACTTAATTTTATTCCTCCTTTAAATCGTTCACTTAAGATTTGACCAAATTTGTTTGGTAGTTCTTCAATAAATCCAAGTGCATCGGCGCTTTTTGCCGCTGCAATAATTTTTTCTTCATCAATCGGGCTGTCTGCTCTACCTAGATAAATATTTTCCCGGACGGTGAGCTGAGTATGTGTATTATATTCCTGCATCAAAACTCCCATGTTCTTGTATAAAGTTTCACCGACCAAGTCGTTAATATTTTGGTTGTCAATGAGAATAGTGCCGTTTGATACTTGATACATCCTTGAAATAAGTCTGACAAGTGTGGTTTTTCCGGCTCCGTTTGGACCTACAATCGCGACCTTCTCGCCTGATTCTATTTTCAAATTTAGTTTTTCGATAACTGGTTTTGCGCCCCGAGGATACGTAAAGTCCACATCTACAAACTCAATCGTTGGCCCTTTTTCCAATTTGCCAAGTTCTACTGATCCGTCCTCAAACGCTTTTTTTGTTTGGAAAAGTACATAAACATCTTTCATCCTGACCGAAAAGTCAAAGAGTCCGTTAAAAACCTGAAAAGTCCTGTATAAGCTATTCTGGAAACTCATAAGCGTATTGAGTTGAAAGTAAATATTTCCAACGGAAGTCGCCCCAGCGATAAATCTGGAAAAGATTCTTATAAAACCATAATAGGTACCAAAGTTACTGATAAAATCCATAGAATACAAGCCCAAAAACCATTTTTTTCGAATCTCAATTGATTTGTCCATGTACCACTTTTGGTATTCCATATACTTTTTGTCTAGAAATCCAAATGAGTTGTTTATAAAGATTTCTTGAAGATCTGCTGGACTTGTTAAGTTGTAATATGTATTTGATGACTTTCTGTAATCCTCAGTTGTTTCGTAGTCAAACTTCCAGATTTGAGTTCTATATTTCTTATCATTGAGATATTTTGGAATTGAAAGAAGCAATATTACCGGGATGATTTCCGGTACGTACCTGAAAACTATTATTGCTGTTGTGATTGTTCCTCCTGTATAACTTATCAGATCTACTATCTGGTTGTAGTACCTCATAACTGTTCCCATATACCCGCCGGCGCGGTGTATCTTGTCTGTAACCTCCGGTCTTTCTAACGTTTGCACTCCAAGTTCGTGCATCTTTGTATACAAATTTTTACGAAGCATTACTCCGGCTGTAATCTCGAGAGACCTTTCTGAGTATGCCTTAAAAAAATCCAAAACAGAGTATGCCAGTTGAACAAGAATAAGGACACTTAGGATTGGGTAAAGATCGGAAATCGAGGCATTTTCTGATTGAGCAGTTTTCACCAAAATATCCAAGATTTTGGCTAAGATTAAGCTATTTACTAGTGACCTGATTGTGTGCAAGAAACCGAAAATTACATTTAAAGTCGCAAATACCGGATTGATAGAAAAAATTATCTTAGTAACCCACTTTGATAGTTCAAAAAACTCTTTTAGGGAAACTCTCTCGTATTTATTATTTTGATCTTGAGACGATGACTCGGCCACCTATCTATATTACCATTTGTAAATGAGGCGAAGTATGTTGAACCATATCGGATACGGTAGAAGCTTTTTGGCCAAAATGTAGACTTTTGCGTCAAGTCCGACAACATATCGCATTTTTGGTTTTTTTGTATTTGCAATTTCCCAAATCTGACGTGCAACTTTTTCTGGATCTTGTCTTGGGCGAACTTTATTATATCTGGATGCGAAATTCTCCGTAAGCCGGTTATATTCGGGAAACGCTTCGATATTGTCCGACTTTTTTAGATTTTTTGAGAAATTGGTTTCAAAAGTACCGGGTTCGACTAGTGAGACCTTGATTCCAAAATGATTAAGTTCAAACGCCATTGCTTCAGATAGACTTTCTAAAGCAAATTTTGAGGATGCATACAAACCGTAAAGAGGGAATGGTGTTAATCCGGCTATTGAACTGATATTAATTATTGTTCCAGATTTTTGAGCGCGCATTAATGGAATTAAGTGTCGACTGACTCTTAAAACACCGTATACATTAGTCTCGTATTGATTTTTAACTTCGTAGTCACTAAAAACTTCTACCGGCCCGACATAACCGAATCCTGCGTTATTTATTAAAACGTCGATTTGAAATTGCTCTTGTTTAAATTTAGTAAGCGCATTGTCTACACTGGTTTCACTTGAAACATCTATCTCAACTAATTGAAGATCAAGTTCTTCGAGTTTAGCGATGTTTGCTAATTTGTTTGCGCCTTCTCCGTTGAGATCGCGAATTCCTGCGAAGACTTTCCAGCCGTTTCTTGCAAACAATCTAGCAGTAAGATATCCGATGCCGGAAGAACAGCCGGTAATAAAAACAACTTTTTTGTTCATGAAAAGATTATAGATCAAAAGGAAGACGACCGTATGAGTTAGGGCAATTGCTTGCTTTTCATACGGTCGTCGAGGTGTTCAGTTAACAAGTTACGTAAATGTTAATCTGAACAAGTGATCCGCGGACTCTTTTAACGTTTGATCGAGGCATCTTGTCGTAGTGCAATGGCGTGCATGCTACAAGGGCCCTTTCGATTCTTTGCGTAATGTTATCAGGCAGGGACGGTGCAAATTCTCGCTCGTAGTCTTCCCAAGAAAGAGTTCTAGCGGAAAAATCACGACCTGGTGTAACAGTAAAAGAATCTTCCGGAGTTCCATTTCCCTTCGAGGCATTAACACTTACGGTAGCCCACTGCAGCTTACCTGAGTGCGGGCCATTGGCTTTGAAGATCGAGATTAATACCTGCGTATCCTCCATTTTGTGTCTCCTTTCTTATAGTATTAGTTTTTTTGCTTAATGGGATTATACTCCACAAGTATTGTATGTATAATTTTAATTGATGAGATTAAGCCCTGCCAAAAATTCCAAAGCCAAAAAGAACCATAAAATTTCAGTTAAAAAAAACCCAGACAAAGTTTTGTTGACACTTTTGGCCGTTGTTTCGGTTTTAAGTTTTTTGGTTATATTCTTTGTATTGCCGGCAGACAATTTGGCTAGCCGAAATATTTCAGAAGGTTTGGAAAGTTCAATTACTACACCTACGAATTTCACAGAAGCTTACCAAATAATTGTTAAATCCAAATTCCTACGGGGAAAATGGTTAGGTGCTTGTGAGTACGATATTTCTGATCCGAAACAAATTATGTTCATGGTAAAAGTGGATAAAAATGCAAACTCGTATCAGATCTCGTGTCTGAAAGGCAGCGCATACAGCCCTATCGAACTGAGTGATGTTGAATATGACTGGGATTCGTGTTTTGACCCAAGTATTGATAATAGTGTATTGGCCAAAAAAGTTTACGATGAGCTACATTTCAGGCCGTATCCGCTAGTCCATTTAACAGGGCTCTTGCCTGTAAGAGACACCGAAACTGCTTATGTATTTGTTACAAATTGCCATTATCTGGTGCCAGAGAGGGTAACTGAAGAACACAGGTCGTATTGTGAACAACACGATATGTCTGAATGTAACGCAAAGAGCGCAGTTTACGCAGTTTTAGACGCCAACGACAACAGAGTTTACTGGTAGTTCCAATCGAAATTAAAAAATAGCTTCTAGTGAATATATTTGAGTCTAATACTATTTCCCACGACTGACACGCTGCTAAATGCCATTGCCGCGCTGGCAATAATAGGCGACAGCAGAATTCTCAGGAAAGGGTAGAGAATTCCTCCGGCAATTGGAATGCCGATAATGTTGTAACCAAATGCCCAAAATAAATTCTGTTTAATAATCCTTAAGGTTTTTTTGGAAATATCTAATGTTTCATAGACTTTTGCTAAAGAACCTTTTACTAGAACTATGTCACCGGTTTCGATGGCAACATCTGTACCGGTTCCCATTGCAATTCCCACATTAGCCTGAGCCAAAGCAGGAGCATCGTTAATTCCGTCTCCAACCATAGCTATCACAAAATTAGGATTTTGGCTTTGTAGCTCCATTATTTTTTGTGCTTTTTCACTTGGAAGTACTTCGGCCAAAACTTCATCTACGCCGATTTCCCGTGCAACTGCATCAGCGGTTATTTTATTATCACCTGTGATCATGAGCGTTTTAATTCCCAGCGATTTTATTTTGGAAATTTCCTCTCGGGCACCCTCCTTGACGGTGTCTGAGATGCTAAATATTGCGCTTAATGCGTTATCCACAGATACAAAAGAAACAGTATGACCTTTTTTTCTTAACTCATCCGCGTCAGCCTTTACTGAATTGCTTACAGAAACATTTTCGTTTTCCAATAATTTATGTGTCCCGATTAAAACCATTTTGTTATCGGCATAAGCTTTTAATCCAAATCCTGAAATATCTTCAAATCGATCAACTAAGACCTCGGATGTTTTATTTTGTTCGCGCATATATCTAATAACGGCTTCTGCCAATGGATGGTGTGAGCTCTTTTCGACTGAAAAAATCACCTGCTCTACAAATTCTGTCGAATGTTTTTCACTTGAATAAACTTTGAACTCTTTTACAACCGGATAGCCTTTTGTGAGTGTTCCCGTTTTATCAAAAATAATATGGGTAATCTTGTGTGCTATTTCTAAAGCTTCCGCATTCTTAACTAAAATACCTTTACGCGCAGCATTGCCGGTTCCGACCATTACTGCAGTTGGAGTAGCCAAACCCAGTGCGCACGGGCACGCAATTATCAAAACAGTTGTAGCTATATAGAGGGCAAATTGGATTGGTGTTTGATCGGCTGCAATTAAACCAAGTTTTGGTGCCGCAAAAAGCCAGAATAGAAAAGCAAGTGATGCAATCACAATTACAATAGGAACAAAAATTCCTGAAATTTTATCCGCAAGTTTTTGGATAGGTGCTTCACTAGCCTGTGCATCTTCCACCATTTTTATAATTTGCGACAACATTGTCTCTGAACCTACTTTCGTTGCCTCAAATTTAAATGAACCTGATTTGTTGATTGTTGCTCCGATTACAGAATCTCCGACTGACTTTTCTACAGGTATTGGTTCTCCTGTGATCATAGACTCATCGATGGATGAATTTCCTTCTATTAATTTTCCGTCCACAGGAATCTTTTGACCGGGTTTAACTATTATGATGTCTCCTACAACAACGTCACCAATTGGAATCTCAATTTCTTTTCCATCCCGTATAACTAGTGCATTTTTAGCTTGAAGGTGAAGTAAAGCTTTGACAGCAGTATTAGTTTGTCTTTTGGCGCGATTTTCAAGCAGCCTGCCCATTAGGATAAAGAAGATGATAAAGACCGCGGCTTCAAAGTATGTTTCGGTGCGTTGAGAGACGCTTGTAAATGCTTTCGGGAAAAAAGTAACGTACGAAGAGAATGACCAAGCAGTAAAAGTTCCCAGTGCAATCAGCGTGTCCATATTTGTTGACTTAATTCTTAACGAAGTAATGGCACTTTTATATATTTCAATTCCGGCGATAAATAGTATAGGTGTTGCGATTATAAATTGAATGACATTTGCTAAAGATAGTTCGTATCCCCCGCTAAAACTTATCATTCCCAGTATTTCTTCGACCATTGGCCAGCCGAAAGCTTTTTGGAAAATTGGCCACAGCATCATTATTAAGAAGGGAAGAGTGCCAATTCCTGAAACCAATACGTTTCTTTCAAGTTTTTTAAATTCCTCTGCTTTTAACATTTCGGCATGATTATGATGAGCGCCTCCATGTTGTGTATCCGGAGTATCGTTAGTTACAAGTTTATATGAACCGGCAGATTTTACGGACTCTTTTATGCTTTCAGGATTTGTGAGTGAATCGTCGTATTCGACACTAAGTTTCTCAGCAGCGTAATTTACCATAGCGTTTTTGACGCCTGGTGAATTATTTACAGTTTTCTCGATGAGCACTTTACATGCTGCACAGTGCATTCCCACAATCGGATACGAGTCGCGTATTATACTCATTTTATTTTTCCAAATTTAGTACACATACACTGTGACAGGGGGAACCATTCCCATGGTGCATGTTATTTTGTAAGTTCCTTTATTTCTCGGGGTGAACTCTGTTTCGTTGAGTCCGGGTTTTAATACAAATACCCCTTGATATAAACCCCTGGCTGCAACAGCTTGAGCGCATCCTTGAGCCCCGTTGTTATAAAATTCCCACTTAACAGGAACCCCGGCTTTTAATCTGACGACTTTTGGAAAGTATTCAAATTCTGTAGCTTCCATCTGTAGATACTGGACGTCGCCGACATAAGTGTCGCTAATTGCAAGCGCTTTACCTTCGTTGGATTGAGCAGGTACTTTTATGTCACTCAAGCTCGGAAGCCCTAAAACGTTAAGCTGAGAATTAACCGAGTAGATTGAAAAAAATATTATGACTATTCCTGCAACTGTGTTGAATATTTTGGAAAACTTTGGATCGGCTAGCATCTTAACAGACGTAAAACTAATTAGTGCAAGCATTGGTAAAGTTCCCAGCGCAAATGCCAGCATCATCGCGCCGCTGCTTACCATGTTTCCTGCATTGAGTGCACTTGTTTGCGCAATTAGTGTAAATCCGCATGGTAAAAAGAATGTAAGTACGCCAACAACAAAAGGCATGTACTTTCCCTTGAATTTATTTTCGTCAGTAATACGTTTGGCGATGAATTTTGGTGTTGTAAGTTTTATCTTTCTGGCCCAGCTTACATCCAGCATCTGAAGCCCGAGAATTATCATAACAATCGCAATAGCAAGCGTTAGAAAAGCCGTTGAACTCAGCGATAGTTTGAGATAACTACCTACTATTCCAAGCAGAGCCCCAAGTAAAGCAAAAGAGAGCAACCTACCTGAATTAAATAAGACAAAAGGAATAAAATTCTTCTTGGTATTTCCGCCGTATGCTTTATTCCATTGATTGGATAAAGCAAGTAATAGTCCGCCTACAAGCGCTGCGCAACTTGAGACTCCGGCAGCAAGTCCAAAGAAAAAGAATGAAACAAATGAGGAAGACGAGTTTACACTAACTTTTGAGAGTAGTCCGGTTTTTTCAATGAATATAAAAGCGCCAAGAAGAACAACGACCGAAATACCTATTTTATAAATATCTTCAGGAGAAAGTTTCTTTTCCTGTGCTTTTTCCTTGTGGAAGGAGTATCCAAGTTCGGCAAACTCTTTATTTAATTTCTCAACTTCAGGGAGGCGGGCTTTATTCTCAGCAACTATCTCGACCTTATTATTGGCCAGGCTGGCATTTACTTTTTTTACACCAGCTTGTTCATTAATTGTTTTTTCTATAAGAGTTTCACATGCAGCGCAATGCATGCCGTTGACGTAATATGTGATTTTGCAGTCGGTGTTGGGCATATTATTTGTAACTATAGATACTTAATAATTCCGAAACTATTTTTGCGTCCTGACCATCTTTTGCTTGCTGGACCACACAATGTTTTAAATGATCCTCCATGATGTACATGTCAAACTTCTTTAAAGCTTTTTGCACTGCTAGAGACTGGTGAAGAATGTCCAGACAATACTCATCATTCACAACCATTTTTTCAATTGCTTTTACATGTCCGGAAATTATTTTTAGTCTATGACAGGCCTTTTCTTTTTTTGTTTTTGTATGTTTTTCCATATAGTCCTCCCCAGGGGGATATAGGAATACTAACAGGAGAGTTTTCTGATGTCAAATAAATCTGTATTTTAGTTGTTTGCGGATTAAATAAAAGACAAGTATCTAAAGTAAAATCTCTTTGCATCTATATTATTTTTTTCAAACAAATCCAGTTTAGTCTGGATGTCTTTACTGGTTTGAGCTAATTCCACGAGTTTAAAATGAAGCGCCTTTCTCTCTTTATCAGTTTCATTGATTAACGAAGTTAACTCCTCTTTTTTATTCGATAATATTTTCTTGAAATCTTGAAAATCCTCCATATCAAACCTATTTGTATCGTTTAGAAGTTTATTGCTATTTGAGATTACATTTGTATTATATTCAAACTGTTTTCTATACAGATTTTCTTCAAGCTCATAAATTTTATTTGCTGTAGCTTTAGTTTCTTCGAGAAAGCTCTTAGTAACGTCAGAAATTGCCTGATTATTTAGAAGATAGATAAATTGAGATGAGATTTCAGCATATTTAATCTGATCCAGCAATTTTCTTGTGTGGTCCGTATTAAACATTTCCAGAGTCTTAATATCCAAGTTAAGTTTGTGTATCTCGCTGTCCAGATGTTCGAGGTTTTTTCTAATGAGAACAATTAATCCCTTTTGTCTGTACTTTAAAGTCATTAGATTTTTCACAAAATCCGGGTCTGAGTTAACTTTTAGATAGATTATGGTAGCAAGGGGAATAAGTATTAAAACAATTCCTGAAACCAGTAATGTCGAAGCGTCGTAATCTGCTAAATTTTCTATAAGGTAATCGAACATACGCTTGGGATTATACCCTATAGCACGTTAAAGGTCAATTTGGCAGGGTTAGTCTTCCGTAGTGGTTGCATCGAATAGTTCAATTTGATATCACTATGTAATGGATAAGATTAAAGTAATTTTTTTGGATCGGGACGGCACTATAATAGAAGAGACTGAGAGCGGTGTTATAGATAGCATTGCGGATCTTCGTTTTCTACCAAAAGTTGTGGAGTCACTTCAGAAGCTTAAATTCGACGGATACCATTTTGTAATGGTTACAAATCAACCTGGTTTGGGTAAAGGCCGCGTCAATCCCGAGGGCTTTGAAGAAGTTCAGAAGCAGTTGATTAAACTTTTTGCGATGGACAAGGTTTTCTTCGACGAGATTTTTGTTTGTCCGCATTTAGAAGAGGAGCAGTGTAATTGTAAGAAACCCAAGATTGGCATGGTGAAGGAATACATCGAGAAGAACGACATTGCTCTTGATAGATCATTTGTTATTGGCGATAGAAGTACAGACGTGGGTTTGGCAAAAAATTTGGGAATTAAATCTATTAGAATGAGTGCAGCGAATGATCCTGATGCCGATTTTACAACGAACTCATGGAAAGAAGTCGCTGACTTTATTCTGGACTATTCCTTTTGATATAAAAACTCATAGCTAGTAATATTAATTCAATGAACTGGATGTTATTTGCAGTACTATCCGCTGTGTTTGCAGCAGCAACAGCTATTTTGGCTAAAATCGGTGTTAAAGGTGTTAACTCCAATTTGGCGACGGCGATTCGAGCGGTGGTAATTTTTATATTTGCGTGGGGGATAGTATTTTTCCAAGGTACGCATAAAGATATTTCTTCTATTTCCAGATATTCTTTGATATTTTTGTTGTTGTCCGGAATATCTACCGGTCTGTCTTGGCTGTTTTATTTTAAAGCGCTGCAGATCGGCGATGCGTCCAAGGTTGTTCCGATTGATAGGTTAAGTCTTGTTTTTACAATTATTCTAGCTGCCCTGATTTTGAAGGAAAGCCTAAGTATTAAGGCTATATTAGGGGTAGTTTTGATGGTAGTCGGTTCGGTGCTTATTGTACTGTGATTTCTTAGTGCCCAAACATAGATGAAATATTCTATAGGCTCTGCTATAATCTGAAAATCCAAAAGAACAAAAAAACATAAGAATGCCAAAACCTAAACAGGAGGTGAAAGATGGCTCTAAAGTTGTCAAAGCACAGTTGGATTGGGAAGATTTTTCAGTGGTACCTAGATCACGGTGGCAGGGATCATGGTAATCTTTGCCCGACGATGCGCGCAGTGTTGTTCTGGGCACCCCTGAAGTTTTTCCTGGAGGCCGGTTTTTTGACCGAACACAAATTTATCCGACCTCTCACTGTTCTACTGTACGGGCTCGGCGCGTATTGCGTGTACGTCGGAATCCAGCTCAAAGAGTATTTTCTGCTGTCCTATGGTGTGATCATCATCATTAACACCGTCGTCCTGTGTTTTATCGAGGGGGTAGACGGGGATGATATGTCCGAATTGCACCCAATAGTGGAGTTGTTCGTATTTCTCATGTGTGCTGTCGTGCTCGTACCGATACTTCTATGTGTCGGTCTATATGCCATATTGGAAAAACTCTTTGACATGGCCGACTTAGACGGGCGGATTAGGCGAGGATATCGCAAAGTCGAACCTTTTCTAAAAAGGCGTGTGTACCGTAAGACACGTGTATGGCACATCCTTCTGCTCCTGATTTGGGCGGCGGCATCTTTGCAATGGCCTGTGTTTTATTCTTGGTCATTGTTCTTTGCTGCTGTCGTAGGTGGTGCGGTAGTGTGTATTTTGATAGTACA
>MEWG01000050.1:4837-7201 GCA_001773295.1 candidate division WWE3 bacterium RIFOXYD1_FULL_39_9 | reverse complement strand
AGTCTCTGCACGACAAGATTTGTCCGCAGATCGAGTGGGTAGACGACGAAGACTGAGCTCTAACTCTACAAACCGGAGATAAATTTATACAATTTGTCTCCGGTGAGTTTTTTTAAAGGGACTTTTCACTTGTAGACAAAAGTGATACAAATGGGAAAGCAATATCCTGTAGTTGCCGGCATATGACAAAAACTAAAAATCCTAAAAATGCTAAAAAAACAAAAATCGCTGAATTTTCAAGGCACGAAATATTTACAACCAGATCAAGCCCCAAGCACAGATGTTACTTGGATTATGTAGACCTTAAACCCCTAGTAAAAAAATGTAGAGATGAGAACCTGAAAATAGTTCTTACCCAAGGAACTTTCGATATGATCCATATCGGACATGCCAGATATTTTGAGGCCGCAAGGAAACGCGGAGACATATTATTTGTTGGCGTAGACAGTGATGAAAAAGTACGTGACAGAAAAGGTCCGGACAGACCGGTTGTACCTGAAGACGAAAGAATGGAAATGCTTTCCCATATTCGTGAGGTGGATGTAATTGTTCTGAAGGGATTGAAACAACCTAAATGGGCTCTTATTAAACTTATAAAACCTGATGTACTTATTGCCACCAAACAAACATACAGCAAGGAACAGCTCGATGAGCTGAAGAAATATTGTGGGGAAATTGTAGTCTTGGAACCGATGGCAACTACATCAACCAGCGCAAAAATTAGAAAACTGCAATTAGGTTTGGCAACAAAACTCGAACAAACACTAACCCCAAAACTTTTGGAGACACTAGAGAAAATTTTCGAGGAGTTTAAAAAATAAAAATATTAATCGCGTATATCCCGGTATTACATGCCGGTTATATCAATCTTCTTAGTAAATATTCCGAAGTTGATGCTGTTTACGTTTTTGGAAAAGAGATAATAGAAAAATTTGATTATTTAGCAAAGGAAATTAGAGCTTTAGATCCGGAGTTGGTGAGAAAAGCAGTTGAGTCTTTAGGAATAACTAAAAATGTTTATGTTATGGATTTTTCCGATGTTGAGAAATTAACAAAACAAAAGGATCTCACCATTGTTGTTCCAAATGAAGACGTCACAAAACAATTTGTTGAGGAATTCTTTCCCAAAACAAAAATAGAGTTCGAAAATATATTTTTAAGATGGGATAGACATAACTCAACGGCAGAATCTGCAGTCAATGTCGATCAAAAAATCTCATTAAAAGAATTCGACAAAGAAATTATTCAAAAAGTCAGAGCTGACGCAGCATCGGGAAGTTCTGACTGGTGGCGAAGAGTAGGAGCCGCAGTTATCAATGACAAAAAAATAATTTTAGAGGGGTACAATAAACACGTTCCATCTGCGCACACACCTTATGCAAACGGTGATCCAAGAAATGCTTTTCATAAGGGTGTAAACATTGATCTTTCTACAGCTTTGCACGCCGAAGCCGGTTTGATTGCTGAGGCAGCCAGACAAGGAATTAATTTATCCTGTTGTTCAATGTATGTAAGTACTTTTCCTTGCCCCTCGTGCGCAAAACTTATTGCTTATTCAGGGATTTCAAGAGTGTTTTATACGGGAGGTTACGGAGTTTTGGATGCAGAGTCTATCTTGAAATCTCAGGATGTAGAAATTATTTTCGTAGATCTTGGATAAACACAATCTCCAATAACGTTTTTAAAAGTTCAAAGCCGGTTAGATTTGTGGTCCTTCCGGCTTTGTTTTTGTTGGTTGGCTATCCAACCTTGAATCTTACTGGTTCGAAATTTGGCGCCTCCTTATCCGGAACAATAAACTGCGCGTGCAGGTGATTTACTGATGCTCCGGAGTACTCGGTTTCCCCAAATCTCATGAAAAGCAGGCCCCCTCTAACCATGAATCTTCTTTCAGCCCATCTCATGTGATCAAAGAACTCATTGGATGCTTCTTGCGAAAGTTCTGCAAGACTTACAGCGTGTTCCTTGAGGATCAGGAGCAGATGATACTTTGCGTGCTCCCTAGGCCATTGGTTGAAAGTAAGTATCCATGAATTTCCCTCTCTTAGAACCTTGCCGTGATGGTACTTTGCTAGATTCTCAGGGCAGAACGGGCAATCACCGCTTTCAAGGATTTTCTGCATGACTGCCTTCTGGTCGTCAAATCGAGCGTTCCCCATGTTTACGTAACTCATTTCCGCCTCCCTTATATTGCCACCGGAATTGCTTTGATCCCGGGATGAGGATTGTAGTGCGTCAACGTAAAGTGTTCGCGCCGGATATCAAAGATGTTTGTAAATCCATTTCGTAGCGTCATCGTGGGAAAGCTCCTTGGTTCACGATTCAGCATAGTTTGCACCGCCTCGACCTGATCCTCGTAAATGT
>MEWG01000050.1:0-4751 GCA_001773295.1 candidate division WWE3 bacterium RIFOXYD1_FULL_39_9 | reverse complement strand
CCACAACCACATCGGCCGATCGCTGAAAGAGGCCAAAATGCAGCTCGCCGTTCAGAATGCGGATGTGCATCCAGCCGTGACACGGAGCGACCACTACCTTTTGAACCGTCCCCTTTAACCTTACGGTGTATTGAGGTATCCACGGGCTTATAAAGTGCGTCCTGAGCTGAGGCTGTTCCCTGATCTGTTGGATGACTTTCTCTACTTGGTTAAACGTCCCGTATATAGTGGGAAAGTCGTGAAATGCCGCGCCATACGATCCTGGTCCGAGATCTCCCGGTTCCAGCTCGCGCTTTGCGCATTTCTCAGGTGTAACCCAGTCTTTCCACCAATAACATCCGTAGCTTTCCAGCTCATCTTGGGTTCTGGCGCCGTTGATAAATCCTATGATTTCCCCTATGGCTTGCTGCCAGATGGTCACCGGAAGTCTTTCTGAAGTTTTGGGATTCAAATTCCTCTCAGTGATCATCGGAAACCCGTTGCTGAATTCATATCGAAGAGGTCTCGGCGCCATCAAGGTATATGCTCTAACGCCTTGTTGAGTTTGCACAAAGGTACCGTTTGTTAAGATAGCTTTCAACAAGTTTCGGTACTGGTGATCAGGTACTCTGTATTCTGGATCTAACATTTACTCCTCCTTTATTTGAGTATATTTGTAAGATTAGTTTTGGTTGAAGGCATTATATTATAAGTTAACAGATAAACAAATTAGTAGTACATTAACTTTATGGACCATGTCGCAATACTTCGTAAAGCAAGAATTTCAAAAAACGATAACTTACTTGGAGACATTTTAATAGGTAAAAAAAAAATAGAATCGAGATGGTATGTAAATAAGATTAGTCCGTGGAACCAACTTAATGTCGGCGATCACGTTTACTTTAAGGAGTCGGGTTGCAGTGTAACAGCAGTTGCAGTTGTGTCCGATGTTCTACAATTTGAAAATTTGACCAAAGAGTCAATTAAAGAAATACTCCAAAAATACGGTAGCAAAATAGCACCGGGTACAACTGACGAAAAATTACAAAAATGGGGAGATAAGCTGATAAACAAGAGATACTGCATTCTAGTTTTTCTAGAAAATGTCCAAAAGTTGGAACCGTTTGAAATCAACAAAAAGGGTTACGGTATTTCTTCAGCTTGGTTGTGTGTTGGAAAGATCGAGAGTGTTCGGATAAGTTCAACATCTCCACAAACTACTTCTTAGATTTTCGGAAACCGGAGACATCCCATGACCCTATCTTCATGAATTTATTCTAGCACGGCTATAAGCAGGCTAAGAGCCGATCAATTAATTTTTTGTCGTAACCCCCTTTTAGCGGACGTGGGTAAGTGGGGCTTTCTCTGTCCATCAACCACGGTTGATCCCAACCAGATGTGGTTTTAACAAAGTTTTGTGTGAAATCTTCCCCATATTCCAGGCATCCGGTAATTATCACGTCTACATACGATTGTTGTATTTTGTAATCATCCGGAATAGTTCGTTGTTCATTCATCACGTATGCATACACAGGTCTAGTCTTAAGTAACTCGATTAGTGGCACGTCTTCGACCATAAGACTTTTTGGATCAAGCTGTATACGTTTATAGCCGATTTCTCTTTGATCAAATTTTGGTAGTTCGCTAAGTGCAATCTCAACTAGTACCCCGTTACACGCACTATCTTTTTCTTCACTGATATTTAAAGCGATTGCTTTAAATTGGTCTATGCCCATAGACCAGGATCTCCTTAGACCTTTGTATGTGCACGGAAATGTTTTTCCTGTGATTCCTGTTTCTTTTCTACTTTGACTGGAAATAAGGGAACCATAGCCAAATATGTACGCAATTTCTTTTTCAACGGCTTCAACCATATACAAATTATACTCGCCGAGATCAGGCAGTAGCGATAGCATCTGATGGGCGCTAATTATGGAGTTTATCTTAAAGCTCTGTTGTTGATAACTTCACAAAACTCTTCATAAGACTTTGTTCCCATAAGCTGCTGTCGAAGTTCGTTAGCACCCCTGAAATCTTTGATATAAACTTTGAAGAATTTTTTCATTACCTCAAAACTTTTTGTTTTACCCCACGTGTCATTAAAAAGTTTAGTGTGCTTTATTAATAATTCCATATATTCTTTTGTACCATGTGATTGAGAAACCGCGCCTTTTTCGAATAGCCACGGGTTGTGAAGTATGCCTCTCCCGATCATAACTCCGTCAACACCGTAAACTTTATGTTTTTCAATTATTTCCTCGTAACTTCTTACATCGCCATTACCTATTATTGTTACTTCAGGGTTTAATTTATTTCTAAGTTCTACTGCTTTACCAATTTCTTCCCAGTTAGCCGGAACTTTTGATAGATCTCTTGCCGTTCTGGCGTGAAGTGTTAGTGCATTTATGTTTTTTGACAAAAGAAATGAGATCCATTCCTTGGTTAAGTCTTGAGTTTTATCCAATCTAGTTTTGATACTTAAGGGAAGTTTCGGTGCCCCCTCTCTTACTGCGTCAATTAGTTTCTCCACAAGCTCTTTATTATTTATTGATGCGGCTCCGGAACCTCTTTTCATTATGCTTTTTTCAGGACACCCCAGATTAATGTCAATTCCATCTAAACCTTGCTCTTTTATATACATCGCTGCTTTTTTAAAACTTTCCGGATCAGCCCCCCATATTTGAGCAACAACATGCCTTTGATTTTCTGTGTAAGATAACTTGTGCGCGATCTTCTCGCGCCCTTCAGAGCTAAGCGCTTCGGCGCTGGTAAATTCAGTGAACATTACATCCGGTTTTGCGATCTGAGCAATAATTTCTCTAAAAACCTTATCGGTTACATCATCCATTGGCGCTAGAACGGTTATTGGTTTGTTAAGTTTTTTCCAGAAATTAGGCACAGTGGATTATATCAAAATGACGAGTCTGAGTTTGTAGGTTAAGAGCCAGCCTTCTCTAAAACCGACAACTTACTATCCCACAGGTCAAATGTCTCTTCGATATTCTTTAGTATTTTTTCTCGATCTTGTCCCTCATTCGCACCTTCATTTTGCAGTAATTTAATATTATACGTAATCCACCACTTATTGGACTTAACAAATGACATATATTTATAAACTGGAATGAACTTAAGTTCCTGTTCGGAGAGCTTTATATAACTATCATACGATTCTATAAATAGATCATTTAGTGAATTTTTTATTACACCGCTCACGGCGCAGATGTCCACAACTAAATCACCGAACTGAGCTAAATCCCAATCAATAATGGCAGCTACCTCTTTCGATGTTTTATTAAAAAGTACATTTCCACCAAGATCCCTGTGTATAAGGGTCTTTTTATGTTCCGTCGGATTTATATTTTTTATTAACTTTTGAATTTTTTCAAAAGCTATAACGTATTGGTCAAAAAAGTTTTTATATCTTTTCGTGTCGATGAGAAGTTCCTGAGATAAAATATTTGCATATCTATTACGTTCCTTTTCCAATTTTTCATCCCTAAAGTCGTAAGTGTATTCAGTAGACTTTGGTATAAAAAGTGATTTCGCAAGAACTTCCTGATCTATAAATAGTTTGTGATATGAAGCCAGAGCTTTGGCTAGGCTTGTCACATGTTTTTCATTTGTTTCTTCTGCGGGAATGATAGACCCTTCCATGTAGGTTTGTAGTTCCCACCAGTTATTATCAGCATCTGTATAAAAAAGCTTGTTGTGTTTTGTACGAATTGGTTGTGATATAAAAGGCAGTCCCGCATCGTGTAGATAATTAGTAATATTACTTGCCTTAATAAGACTCTCCGAATGGTCTTGTTTCTTACTCTTTAATAAATATCTTTCCTTTTCAGTTTCTATTAAATATAGTTTGTGTGAACTCCAACCATCCCATAAAAAAGGGTTCACCGCTTTTACATTGTTAATATTAAAATGCGACAATATTTTTCCGACATCTTCCACAACAAGATTATACCGTTATTTATGAGAATAATTTTGTGTTATTTGGCTGGCGGTTTTGTATACTATTTGAAATCAAAAACCTTGGTTTAAAAAGAATGTAACCTGTTTCATTAAAGGAAACATATCTCCTTTGTGGTATTTAGTGTCTACCAATTTGAGATTTAATTTTTTAAACAGGGATTCCCATTCTGATATCGATTTGTTGTTATGTGGGTTTACAAAGAATTCTAAGTTTATTAAATCATCCCAAAAATGAGTTAAATGTCTTTGTAATCTTGTTTCGTAAATCTCTTCCATTAAAATAATATTTTGTGATACTCGCCCCGCCTCCTTTAAAATGTTCTCTGGATCTTTTGTATGATGTAAAACCAGAATGATAATGCTGTAATCAAATGACTTGTCTTTAAACGGAATGTTTTCACCATCGTATATAATGGGTGTGATATCGTTCACAAAGCTGATGTTATGTACATCCAAGGGAGTAACCTTATACCCCTGTTCTAAAAGTATTTCTGTGACACCGCAGGCTCCGGCGCCTATGTCAAGTATAGTGCTCCCAGGTTTAATATAATTATTTATTCTATCAACAATGGTCTGGGCTCGATTCCTTGATTTTTTGTATATAAAATTCTTAATTAACGTGCTGTTCTTAAGAAATTGAATTAACACGATAAAATTATATCCCAAAATACCTATGGTCCTTAAGAGTTTGGCTGGGGGACAGGGACTCGGTCACCGGTTCGCGTCTGCTGACGCGCCCGTCGACCCCTTCTCGCTCGCCTGCGCTCGCTGCGAATTATTCTCGTCCCAGACCCTATCTA
>MEWG01000049.1:4098-6408 GCA_001773295.1 candidate division WWE3 bacterium RIFOXYD1_FULL_39_9 | reverse complement strand
GCCACGGTTCAGCCGGAAGATTTTATTTATGAAGGCTCGACTGTTGAATATGCGGTAATGGGCGAAGGCGAGCTGACTCTTGTCGAGCTTCTAAAAGCCCCGAACAACTTACCTGAAACTTTGCGCAATATAAAAGGAATATGTTTCTACGATAGAGAGACAAAACAAGCGGTTCGAACTCAAAGCCGGGGATTAATTAGGGACTTATCAATACTGCCGATGCCTGCTTACGATGCAATTGATATGTCGTACTACACTCGTCCGAGAAAAAGAGTTATCGGTTACGCTTTTTATGCAGTAGTTCCTGTGTATACCGGAAGAGGCTGCCCGTTTAGATGCAGGTACTGTGCCTCAGGAAGTGTTTGGGGCGAACACTCAATTAGAAATAGCCCGATCGACAGAGTTATAGAAGAAATTAAATACTTGGTTTCTAACTGGAATGTTGACGCAATATATTTAATAGACGATACCTTTACTGTAAGCCGCCCCCGAGTTTTGGAATTTTGTGAAAAAATTAAACCCTTAAACATTGTTTGGGCTGCTCAAACCAGAGTTAACTGCATAGACGAAACTTTAATAAAAGCTATGCGCGAAGCAGGCTGCATCCAGTTAACTTTCGGTGTGGAATCAGGCTCTCAGAGAATGCTCGACCTGATGCACAAAGGGATCACCACGGAACAAATCAAAAAAGTCTTTGGTCTGTGCAAAAAACACGGAATGAGAACTCTTGCAAACATGATGTTTAATCTGCCTCTGGAAGAAAGCGATGATGTAAAGAAAAGTTACGAAGTATACGAGGAAATTAAACCTGATGACTTTGGCTTGGGTCTGACTGTAGCCTATCCCGGCACGGAAATTTACGACGACTACTTTCCGCAAAAGTTAAAAAAGGAAGAATATTACATGCTTGCAGAAGGACGTGGATATGGAAAAGGTAGATTTAGGTTGTGCAGTCATGATCTAGATCTAGAAGAACTGTTGGTAGATTTTCGTATGAATCTCAAATTGCAACCTTTGTTTCTGCTTTTTATTAGAATACTGTTCAATCGAGAATATTTAGAGATGGTATTCAAATCTAAAAGACGCTGGGAATATGTAGCAGCAATTATAAAAAATCTTCCTGTTGGTTTCATGCGCGCCGGTGGAATTCTTGTGTACAACTTTTTCTTAATCTTCCCTACTGAAATAAAAAGGCCTTTAATTAGATACGCCAACCGCATGGGTGTACGATACGGCAACTAATATTTGCATCTGCGCTATAGGTTGAATATAAAACTTTTCCGAGTAAAATATTGAATAACGATTTCAAAATCCAATAAAACTAATAGCACGAGTGAAAGGAGAAAAATGAACGACACTCAATTAGAATTCCTGGGGACTCAGCTCCTAGCATGCATCCAGATGAGAGAACAGGCGAACATGGAAGGTATCTTAGGTGCGGGCTTGGCATGTATCTGGAAACCGCTTTCATTCGATCCTGTCGTCCCTAGCATACATTTCGCCGGACAATTCGTGAGCAAAACAGGGGAATGTGGCGGCGAGGACACCTTTACAAATCACGCAGCAATGGTTATGCAGATGTTTGGACAGATGCTACGTACCCAAACAGACAGTGGCGCTACTGCATTACGTGGTGAAAACGAGCAGGTCGGTGGAATTGCGCAAAGATTTGGCAACTACATCGGTTTTACAGCATTCCACGGCGGAACTGAAGACCAGAACATAAGACTGGCCACACTCGGCATGATCTTGATTGAGTACACAGCGAACAGCAGCGGCTATGAGTGGAATATCTTCCTTCGAATAAAAGGAAATATGCCTAAAACATTTAGTACAGTCTATCCAAGAGGCGTGTCATACAACACAGAGCTGGTAACAAAAGCCACACATCTCTCAGACGGCCAGTCGATGATTGAAGGTGTATTTATCGGAAGATACCCCAAGGGCTGGTTAACAATAGGAAGAGGCCACACTTTGACTGTTGTACCTGTTGAAAAATGGCAGGAAGTAAAACCGACCGGGCTACAAGAAGAAAAAATTGTCGATCCAATTCTTGTGATCTAGTCAAAAAAACCAGAGGCACTCTGCTTTTGCAGGTGAAATCCTCTGGTTTTGGTTTTTAAAACGTTTAATAGCGCTTTTTCCTAGTTTTACAGTCAAATATTTGAGTGATATACTACAGGTCATCAAACGCTGAGAAAAAGTCAGCAAAAAAACCTCCGGAAAGCTTGTGAGAACAAGACCCCGGCAAATCTATATGCGGCGAGAACCGCAGAAGGAGATGGAAATGTTACAAGAAAAATCCGAGAA
>MEWG01000049.1:2271-4081 GCA_001773295.1 candidate division WWE3 bacterium RIFOXYD1_FULL_39_9 | reverse complement strand
CGAGGACGCGTCTTAAGGATCTAGGGCTCGAGGCGCAAGACATATCAGTACACGCCGGTGAAATTACCGCAACTGTCATTGTGAAATGGACAGTAGAAGGTTCTCAATTCAACGAAAAGATGAGTTTGAAGGTCAGTTCGGACAGGGCGGCCCTGCCAGTACCGAGTACCAGATACTTCGATGATTTTGTGGACATCCAACAGAAACTAGAAGTTTTTTATCTTAAAAACAGAGCACTGGTTATGGCCTTCGTTGCAAAGGGATTCACCGTTGAAACCAGCGCGACTCCTTGCAAACACGGGGGAAGTGAGCTAGACGACGATGTGCATATAAAAGTCGTTCTGGCTGAAAACGCATTCGAAAACATCGTCGCATATCTGGAATTTGTGGACTGCCGACAAGTGTTTGGCGGGGAGAGATAAAATGAAAAACTTCATTCTTTCTACCGCCGGGGCATTCTTCATGATGTTTCTCGCCCTGACCGATTTCGTAGCACAGATTGCTACCGCCTCTATGACGGGACATTACCTGGGTAATGTGCTTGAGGCGCATGTAGTACACGTGCTGCTGGGACTAACAATCCTAGTATTTGCCCATGGAATTAAAAAGGATGCTGAGATGTGGGCAGACACGATTAACTTCACGTTTGAATTCTGGAGTAAGTCTTTACTCTACTCCATGATTCTGGGAGTAGGTTACGCACTATATGTAATAAAAGGCGAAGAACTGGCATATGTTATTTCGGCCGGAGCTTTGTTTGGTGTGTACGCGCTGTTTCCAACAATCGTGGCAATGAAGGCTTTGATCATAATCCTTCACCGCCCGTACTAGCAACAAGAAAGAACCTTTTGAGTCTATACGAACAAAAGGTTCTTTTCGTTTTAAAAAGACAATTTGATAAAATCCCCAATTCGTCTAACATATAGACATGAAAGGTTTTGTTACAGACATCGGAAAAGCAACTGTAGAAAATAATAATTTTCGAAAAGTTCTATATACTGCTAAAAATTGCCAACTGGTGTTGATGTCCATAAAGCCGGGCGAAGAGATCGGCAATGAAAAACACACACTCGATCAGTTTTTAAGAATCGAACAAGGAAAAGCGCATGCAATTTTGAATAACGGTGAAACGGAGTATGATCTTGAAACCGAGTTTGCCATAATTGTTCCTGCCGGAACCTGGCACAACCTGATAAATACCGGAGACACTGATTTGAAACTTTACTCAATTTATTCCCCACCTGAACACAAAGACAAAACCGTTCACGCTACCAAAGAAGAAGCGGTAGAAGAACATTACGACGGATTAACCACGGAAGTCTAACTATAACTGACAAACCACAAATAGTATTGTAAAATTTTCATATGGATAAGAATGTATATGTATGTACCGGAACATGTTCGGCAGAGGTATCGCAAGAAGAGTTTGAAAATGGTGTAACTCAGTGCGGAACCGATGGTTGCAACATGAAAGGACATGCATTTGAAAAAAGGGTAAAGTGTGTCGCGTGCGGAAATGTTCGAAAAGACGGCGAAAGCCACTCCCACTAAACACCCTTTCCGAATTATTATAGGTTTTACAATATACCGCCGAGCAGGTATAATTCCCAGCATCAAATAAAAAATAAGTACTCAAAAATCTAAATCGAAGGAGAGATGTGATGAAAAACACAGTTGTTGAAAAGGTAGCTGTGCGCGAGATGCAAATCCAACTGGCGATTCTGGTTGTGGCTGCGGCGATCTACACGATTGGCCGTTCATACTGGAACCCAACGGGGTTTGACATTGGTCTGTATTGGAAAGTTTCACA
>MEWG01000049.1:0-2222 GCA_001773295.1 candidate division WWE3 bacterium RIFOXYD1_FULL_39_9 | reverse complement strand
ATTCCTTTTGTAATGGGACAGCTGGACTGGCTGACAAGCGATGCGGCCGAAAGACTGGAAGTAGGAACTTCGGTGCGATCCCCCATCTGGCTCAAACTGTTCCGATCGGTCTTTGCCGGCATCACTGAAGAGTTGGGGTACAGAGGTATATTTATTTACACCGGCATGGTGGCAATATTTATCGTCAACACCCACTTTTCAGAAGTAGCGGTTGCTCTTATGGCGCTGGGAATTCTTCTTGGAAATCGCCGTAAGGAAAAGGCTTCTGAGATAGTCCTAATGACCCTCGCGATCTTCTTGGCGTACGTGCTAATTATGGTCACGATGAATATCATGGGACAGAAGAACCCGTTGGATGTGCTTATTATCGGCTTTTACTTGCCGGTGTACCGCTGGGTCCTTTCGCCTGAAAATAGGCTCGTTGTAGGATCCATCCTGAGCGGTCTATGGGCTGCGGAAATACTGTACATCATAATCTCAGTCGGAGTTATGAGGTCAGTAAAGCCCAAGAACATAGCACAAAAGAGACAGCAGAAGTTCTATCTAGAACTCCACACCCCAGGAATGACCCTCAAAATCATTCTTCTAAACGGCCTGATCTTTGGAATGTTATTCTGGATAATCGTCCAGACTGATCCCTCCGTAGTGCTTGCCCGACCTTCCTTGGAAGTGATGGCAATCACGGTGGCAGTGTTCAGTTTTGGAAGAGGTCACCGTTACCAGGGATGGAAAGGCGTAATCGGGGCGGTTGCTTTTGGATGGTATATTCAATACGTAGCTTTTACCTACGGGCTGCTGTATGCCATGGTTGTACATTGTATGTACAACTGCACAATCGACATTTCAAACCAGCTCGCACAAAGCATCAAGGATGCCGCAAAAGCTGGTTTGAAAGAAGAAACTGCGTGAGAGGAGGAAAAAATGAGTAGACGTTTGATGGCGCTAGGAGTGGCCTGCATTTTGCTTCTGTTTGTCTTTCTCACCGCATTAGCTGCTCTCCTGGGCGACTCAGTAAACCCAAATAGCAGCGTGCAAATTGTACGGACCGTCGAAGTGGTTGACGAAGCGGTCGCGCAAAAAAGCTCAGCAACGGGAACTTTCGAATCCCTGTGCGATTCCGGGGTTAAGTTTGTTAGTGTCGATTCCGACACCGATGATCTTGACAACGGGTTGCGCGGCTCAGCCTTCATGGTATTACCGATGGATGGCTGCCTTGTTTCCCCGCTGTTTTGCGTATATACCCAAAACGCTGGCAGCACAAACGGCGGTGTGTCCTGCGGGAATTTATTAAACCCGTAGATACTGCCCTCCACTAAGTGGAAAATGGCCATTGGATATGCTTAAAAAACATATTCTCTGGCCATTTCAGTTTTAAAAACATAAGTTTCGCTTAACACTTTCGTTGTAAAAATAGAAAATCGCCTAATGCCTATAACACTTCACCTCATGATCATTAACCATACCTACAGCTTGCATGTGCGCATAAATAATTGTCGAACCAACAAACTTAAAACCTCTTTTAATTAAATCTTTGCTCAACGCGTCTGATTCTTTTGACGTGGCCTTAATTTCTGACATAGATTTAATTTTGTTATCAATTGTTTTTCCACCTACAAATCCCCAAATGTATTTATCAAAACTCCCAAACTCTTTTTGAATTTCCAAGAATCTTTGGGCGTTATTTATTGCTGCATTAACTTTAAGCCTGTTTCGAATTATTTCAGGGTTTAACAAAAGTTTTTCTACATCCTTTTGAGTAAATTTAGCTACTTTAACCGGGTCGAAATTAGCAAAAGCCTTTTTATAACCTTCACGCTTTTTTAAGATAGTTGACCAGCTTAAACCTGCCTGCGCACTTTCCAAAATTAAAAATTCAAATTGTTTTTTGTCGTCGTGAACAGGAACACCCCACTCCGTGTCGTGATAATCATGAAATATTGGGTTTTCTGCCCATTGGCATCGATAGTTAGACATACTCCTAACTTAATTTTACCAACAATGTTAATCAAAATAATCATGCCCTATAGTATGTTGCGCGAGGGGGCTTAATAAGCTATAATGGCGATATATTCTAGACTAGAACGGAAAGGAGAATGCTGTGAACTACTTAAGAAAAGTACTCAACAGAATCTGTCACATTGTAGGTGCGTGCCGATGCAATTGCGTGGGATGTGACACTGGGTACCATTGCAATAAGCGTGGTGTCTGCGATATAAATCGGT
>MEWG01000048.1:9895-21223 GCA_001773295.1 candidate division WWE3 bacterium RIFOXYD1_FULL_39_9 | reverse complement strand
CTAAGATAGGTCCTTCCCGGGGAGTTGTTACAAACCCAACTCTTGAGGACGATGTCCTTGGATCACCTTTATGTGGCTTGGCCGCCCATTGACCCCCGGAGGTAACACCCTCCCCTTGGGTTCGGCCTGATGTTGGAAGGTTCGTGTGCTGCTGACACAGGGTCAGATTTGTTCACGAACCACTTATCTCCTGGTGCGCGACGCCGCGGATAGTATGGCTAGCCGTGGGCTACCCGACTGATCCCGCCGCCTCATGGCGCACCAAATGTCCCCGAAAGGATCTTTTCGTTGGTTTCGACCGACGAAACGATATGTCACGGGGACCCCACAACCTGGGCAAGACAGGTATCCACCACAACCCGGTATCCGGAACCGGTGCGCTTGTGGTCTTGCATCGTGCAGATGGGCAACTCGAGGTGAGTGAGCAAGTCTCCTCCCTGTTTGTTGTCTCCGCGATGCAAAAAAGCTGGAGTACGAAGGATACCAAAGGCAAATGGGCCAATGGATACATGTCCCGAGTTTGAATCTTGCATCTCCAGCACTTAAACAGCAAAATCCAGATCTGTGCGAGTCTGGTCATACTGCAAGCGCAGTATGTAGTTGGTGGATGCAGTTCGGCAAAATACTCGAGGCCCCCTTTGCGGTTGCCCGTAGTCGAACTTGCTTACACCATCATGAACCCAGGTTACCGGGATCTCCAGGCGTATTCACGCTAAAGAGTTCGCACCCCGGTGAATTAATTTGCGCAAAGCTTGATTTATAAATGGAATTAGCCCCTGCAATCAAATGCCTAGCGCCCAAGGTCCCGAGAAAGTTCAATTTATTGAACTGTAAATTCTCGGGGCCTCTTCATTTTAAAAGGGCACTGGCTCTTCCACTTGCTACAACAATGTGAAATAATAGTCTAACCTTTGTTCATACCCTAGGTATGAGCTTAGATATAAGTAATTAGTTTTCGGAGGTAATATGGATCTTCAATTGATAGCCTTATTTACCGCTCCGCTAACAGCGTTCATTGCGCTGGGATACGGTGCATTTCTAACAAAGAAAGTCCTTAAAGAAGATGAGGGCAGCGAAAAACTGAAAAGCATAGGAAAAGCCGTACGCGAAGGAGCGATGGCGTATCTAAAACGCCAGTTCAAAGTTATTATCCCAATAATGGTTGGGCTTGCCGTACTAATCGGCATTACACTGGGTACTGGTACCGCTGCAGCATTTTTGCTTGGCGCAGTATTCAGCGGACTTATTGGTTATTTTGGTATGTGGATTGCTGTTAGAGCTAACGTTCGTACAGCAAACGCTGCCATGAGAGGACTAAATCCTGCATTAAAAATTTCGTTTGGAGCAGGTACTGTAAATGGAATGCTCGTAGTAGGGTTAGGCTTACTTGGCGTTTCTATAATCTACATGTGGTCCTACTTTACTAACATCCAAAACGGAGCTGATGCGGTTGCAAAAAACGCAACCGACGTTCTTGTAGGATATGGTTTTGGTGCCGCACTTATTGCTCTCTTTATGAGAGTTGGTGGAGGTATTTTTACCAAAGCAGCCGATGTTGGTGCTGACTTAGTTGGTAAGGTCGAAGCCGGTATTCCGGAGGACGACCCAAGAAATCCTGCTACTATTGCTGATAATGTCGGTGATAATGTGGGCGACTGTGCAGGTATGGCCGCAGACGTATTTGAGTCTTATGCACTTACTATCGTTGCTGCAATGATTTTGGGCGGATCACTCTTCGGTTTGAAAGGGGTAGTTTTCCCATTACTTGCTAGATCTGGTGCAGTTTTAACTTCCATATTGGGTACATTTTTTGTTAAGGCAAAGAATGACTCTGAAGATGCGATCAAGCCGTTAATTCGAGGGTTTATTGTATCCGCAGTTTCATCAATTGTAATATTCATGGCCTTAGCAACCTATCTATTGGGCGAGCCTAGAGCGGGTTACGCAGCTGTAGTCGGAATTGTCGCTATGATGGCACTTCTTTACATCACCAAATACTACACAGGACCCGGTGAAAAACCCGTTGTAGCAATTGCGGACGCTTCCAGAACCGGTGCAGGTACAAACTTAATTTCAGGTATGGCATACGGAATGGAATCAACCTTTGTTTCGGTTTTAGTTGTTGCTGCGGCTATCTTGGCCGGTTACAACTTACTTGGATTCTACGGAATATCTCTAACCGGAATGGGAATGCTTGCTACCACAGGAATTATCATGGCTTTGGATACATTTGGACCTATTTCAGATAATGCTCAAGGCATGTGCGAAATGGCCGGTTTATCTGAAAAAGCCGTAGAGGTTACAAGTGGACTCGACGCTGTAGGTAACACTACAAAAGCCTTAACCAAGGGTTTTGCAGTCGGTTCTGCGGCTGTAGCAGCAAGTTCGTTGTTCGCTACATACTTTGAGGCAACGGGTTTAAACGCAATTGATATTGCTGAACCTAAGGTCTTTGTCGGACTGTTGCTTGGCGGTGCCTTACCGTTCTTATTTAGTTCAAGATTAATGGGCTCAGTAAGTAGAGCAGCAACCCAAGTCGTAGAAGAAGTTAGACGCCAATTCAGAGAGATTCCAGGAATAATGGAAGGGACTGCAGCTCCTGACTACTCAAGAGCAGTCGATATTGTTACAACCGCTGCTCAAAAGGAGCTTGTAATACCTGCTGCAATAGTAATCGGAATGCCAGTTTTGGTAGGATTTCTCGGAGCCCAAGCGTTGGGTGGTTTCTTAGGCGGAGTCGTTATGTCAGGCCTGATGGTAGCTTTTTATAGCTGCAACACGGGCGGTGCGTGGGACAATGCTAAGAAATATATTGAAGATGGTAACTTCGGCGGAAAAGGCAGCGACGCACACAAAGCCGCGGTAGTAGGGGACACGGTAGGGGATCCTCTTAAGGATACTTCCGGTCCAGCCATTAACCCGATGATGAAGATAGTACAGATTGTTGCGCTGCTTATTGCAGGTGCAGTAATCGTATATGTAGGGCTGTAAAAGCTCGTCGTTAATAGAGTTTTACCAATTACCCCGACTGAAAAGCCGGGGTAATTCTTTTAAATACCCAAATAATCACAAAAGAACAATGGAAACAATGCGGCAAACCTGTTAAAATATTCCAGTCATGGCAGAAAAAGTAACACAAATAGCTGATCCTGATGAAGAAATTCAGATTACAAAAATAATAGACTCAGAAATATCTACAGAGATGCAAAGCGCATACTTGGATTATGCGATGAGTGTTATTGTCTCAAGAGCACTTCCTGATGTTCGCGACGGATTAAAACCGGTACACAGAAGAATAATCTACGCGATGCAGGATCAGAACATGACTTTTGCAGGTAAATTTCACAAATGCGCCGCTGTCGTCGGAGAAGTTTTGAAAAAGTACCACCCCCACGGAGATGTTGCTGTTTATGACGCATTGGTTAGAATGGGACAAGATTTCTCACTCAGGTACCAGTTGATAGCCCCGCAAGGTAACTTTGGAAGCATTGATAACGATCCCGCTGCTGCCATGCGTTACACAGAGTGTAAATTGCAAAAAATAGCTGAAGATCTTTACCTGGATATCGATAAAGACACGGTAGACTTTGAATTAAACGACCTTCAAAATTACGAACCAATTTATCTCCCATCATTATTACCAAATCTTTTGCTTAACGGCGCTACCGGTATTGCGGTTGGTATGGCGACTAATATACCTCCCCATAACTTGGGTGAAGTAATTGATGGAATTCTCCACTTACTGGAAACAGCGGATAAGATAGGTACCGCTCCTGAAAAGGACGCAGCGGATCAGGTAGTTACACCAAGATTTTCTTCGTCTGCAACTGTAGAAGATCTTGTCCAATTTATAAAAGGCCCTGATTTTCCAACCGGCGGTATTATTTACGATCAAAAGGAAATTATACAAATGTACGCAACCGGTAAAGGGCGTGTTGTTACCAGAGCCAAAATGGATGTTGAAGAAACTAAGAACGGTAAAGTAAAACTTATTGTTTCCGAAATTCCATATCAAGTATACAAATCAACTTTAATTGAAAAAATTGCTGAACAGGTGAGAAATAAAAGAATCGAAGGTATCGACTATCTTAGAGATGAATCAAACAAGCAAGGGATGAGAATAGTCATTGAACTAAAAAGAGACGCTGTAGTTAAGAAAGTTCAAAACCAATTATACAAATACACTCAGCTTCAGAATACATTTAACTCAAATTTTGTCGCTTTGATAAACAATGAACCAAAATTAATGACCTTAAAGATGATTTTGGAGGAGTTTATACTCCACAGACAGCAAGTAGTGATCAGAAGAACCATTTACTTGCTCAAAAAGGCTAAAGAGCGCGAACACATACTGCAAGGTCTAAAAATTGCCCTAGATAATCTAGACGCAGTTATTGCCTTAATTAGAGCTAGTAAAGATGCCGACACTGCAAAGGCCGGGTTAATGAAAAACTTTGGTTTAACGGAAATTCAAGCTCAGGCGATCCTTGATATGCAACTAAGACGCTTGGCCGCTTTGGAAAGAAAAAAGATTGAGGATGAACTAAAAGAGATTATTAACATCATCAACAATTACATTGATTTACTAGCTTCACCAAAGAGAGTAATTGATACTGTTAAAGAAGAATTGTCCAACCTAAGAGAAAGATTCGCTGATGAAAGAAAGACTAAAGTTATAAAGGGTAAAGTCGGCGAACTATCGGACGAAGATTTAATTGTGAGTGAAACCTGTATTATTTCAATTTCAGAAAACGGATACATAAAGCGATTAAAAGAAGATACTTACAAGAAGCAGAGTAGGGGAGGAAAGGGCGTAATGGGGCAGCAATTACGTGAAGAAGATGCAGTTTCGTTTATAAAAACCTGCGATACACATGACTGGGCATTTTTCTTTACCAACTCGGGCAAGGTCTACAAGATGCGCATTTGGGAAATTCCAGAATCGTCAAGAAACGCTAAAGGAACGCCAATTGTCAACTTCCTGAGTATGACGCAGGATGAGAATGTCGAAGCATTTTTTACATTAAACTCAGAAACATTGCAGAATTCAGACGAATTTGTGTTCTTTGTTACTAAGCTTGGTACTGTAAAGAAAACCCCGCTGAGTGAGTACGATAATATAAGATCATCAGGAATACTAGCTATTAAACTTACTGAAAATGATTCGTTGATCTATGCCGGACTAACTTCAGGTAAAGACGACATCTTACTTACAACCAGACAAGGTCAATCCATTAGATTCGATGAGGAAGACATTAGACCCATGGGGCGCGCTGCAAGCGGTGTTACAGGTATCAAACTCTCAAAAAATAACGATGAGGTAGTCGGTACTGTTGTTATACCCGAAAAAATAAAGGTAATGGATTTACTTGTAATATCGGATCACGGATACGGCAAAAGAACCAGCACAAACGAATACAAAGTACAAAATAGAGGCGGCTCAGGAATACTTACTTATAAAGTTGGGGATAAGACCGGGCATCTTGTTAATGCAAGAGGAATTGTAAGCAAGTCTACCGACGATCTTTTAATTGCTACTCAAAGCGGTAAAGTTCTACGTCTGGCCATCAAGCAAATTCCAATATTAGGAAGAGCAACACAAGGTGTTAGATTGATGAAGATGGATGGTTCGGACAAAGTTACATCTGTAGCTTTATTAGAAAAAGAAACCGAAGCAGTAATCTCAGAAGAAGAATAACTTTTACTTTATACGATTCTTTGTATACAGTTTTACCTTATGGATCTACTTTCTTTTGAAAAAGAACTATTTAACAAAGGCGTTACTAAAATTGCCGGCGTAGATGAGGTCGGAAGAGGTCCGTTGGCGGGTCCTATAGTAGCTGCAGCGGTTATTTTAGACTTAGAGTATATTTTTAACTCGTATTCTGTAGGCGAGAGTCACAGAAATAACGACGTCTTAAGTGAAAAGGCTGAGTTATACAGCCAGATTAACGACTCCAAAAAGCTAACTCACGTTAAGAGAACAAAACTTAGTTCATTTATCATTTCTGAAGCTGTCAGTTATTCCATTTTCGAGGTTTCAAATCAGGATTTAGATAGAGATGGGTTAAGAATTGCCACACAAACATTATTTAGAGAAGCAGTAAAAAGCCTATCCATACAACCGGAACATGTTCTTACTGATCACTTCAAAATTAAAAGTCTCGACCCAAAAATACAGACAAATATTAACCAGGGGGATGCGCGGTCAATATCAATTGCGGCTGCCTCAATAATTGCAAAAGTGTATAGAGATGCCCTTATGGAAAACATGCACAAAATGTACCCAGGCTATGGGTTTCAGCATAACAAAGGGTACGGCACTAGGGAACACATCGAGGCAATTAAGAAATTAGGTCCTACAGAAATTCATAGAAAATCATTTGAACCACTTAGGTCGCTCATCAAATCCAGTGTGATATGATATTACAGTTATGCCACGAGAACATATTGAAACAGAGCCGTCCATAATTAACACAATTCAACTTTCCGCAAACCAAGCGAAGGTAAAGTCTATCGAAGTAGCTACATCAAACAAAAGCAAACTGGAGGAACTGGAACGCCTGATGCATGGATTTACAATTATTGGAAGGGATTTAAATGTCGACGAAGTTCAAACGCTAAACCCAAACGAAGTAGCAGAAAAAAAAGCCAAAGCTGCGTGGGAAAAAAATGGCTACAATCCGATAATAGTAGAGGACACTTCTCTTGATCTGGCCGGACTAAACGGACTGCCCGGTACGTATGCAAGTTCGTTTACCAAAGAGCCGTTAATGAGAAAGATTATCTGCGAGGAGTGGTTGAAAGATAAAGATAAAAGAGCCGTAGCAAGAGTAATTCTAGCAATCTACGACGGTTTGGAATGTCATTTGTTTGAGGGAACTGTGGAAGGCACGGTACCAAGTTCACCAAGAGGTTCGGCAAACTTTGGGTGGGATGATATGTTCGTCCCTAATGGACAACCAAATAACGAGCAAAAAACCTTCGCTGAGATGACACCGGGCGAGAAAGACAAGTACTCAATGCGCAGAAAAGCAGTGGAAGAACTCCTTAAGTCAAAGCTCATACTCAAAGATTATGTTTTAGCCATACCGGAACCTTATCATTCTGAATTAAAACGACTTGATTTGAGTAAGATTGAAGATAAACGCGCAATCGAGTTTGCTTTTCTGCTTGAATCTGTGCGCGAGAATAAACCAAACAATGAGTTTACAGCAGACAATTACACACCGTTGATAGAAGAGAGCAACCCTTATTTTCTCAGGTATTCTTTTGACAAAGATTCTGCAAGCATTGGTTTGATATTAACTGACGTGGATAGATCTGAAACGCAGCGCCACAAAAACGGCAAACCTATTCTTTCACAAGTAGGTCCCGAAAGAAGAAGTCTTGCTCTGGCACAACGTGCTGAATATTTTATAAAAAATACTGATAAAGAATTGTTGGAAAATATTGCTGATTTAGAAACCAAAGTAGGGGAGTTTCCACATAGATCGAATAAAAAGAACGACACCTTGGAAACAATTTTGTACGGGATGGGGGAGAATAGTAACCCAGTTTATGCCCGTGCTATCAAGGAATTAGGGTATAAAAAGGTAACTTCCGAAAAGGAAGTTAGTAGAAGTAAAATTGCCAAATCGGGGCTTCTAAACAAAGTTGGTAAGTATCCAAGAAGTGTAATGGGTATCGGGTCTATGCCTGCAGTATCCGGTTGGAAAGACGTAATTTTAACTGGAATAGTAGGGCACATGCCTGTATTTATTCCTAGAAACAGCATTTTTGCAAACGGCGTAGACAGGCAAATTCAACTTATTAAACAGGTAGATCGTGATCTGGATAAGCTGGATTTAACTTCACAAGAAAAAAATATCTTCAGACGCAATATAGGTGTTGCAATTGGAACAAATGATCCTAAAGAAGAACTTAAGAAAGCTTTGAAATTAAATAAAGAGGCGGGAATTAATCTTTTCAGAATCTACACTATTAACGGAGACCCGAGATGTATTGAAGTTGCCCAGTTACTTAGAAAAGAACTTGGAAATGAGGTTGAGATTTTTGCGGGTCAAGTAACAGACGCTGCGCAAGCAAGAAAATATTTGGAAAATGCCGATGTCGACGCTTTGATCTTCGGGCACGGCGGCGGTAGACAATGTACCTCTGCAATAAATGGCATGGCAATATCAACAGTCGAAGAAATATATAGCGTAATTACCGATTCGGCGTTTAACCAAACCTCTCTTGTTGTCGAAGGCGGTGTTGGAACAAACGTAGGACCTTTATTAATAATGGGGATAGACTGTGTCTTGTACAGCAATCAAATTGCTCGAGGTACGATAGAGACGGGCGGTCTATATCTTATGAATAAACGTTCAGAGTACGTCCAGCCATATCACGGAAGCGCAAGCGCACCAACTATGATTATCGAGGCTTCTTACGATAACTTACGCGAGGCCAGAATTAACCCATCAGGACGAACAAAAGTCCCTGAGGGTAAACCCGGTTTTATGAAATACTCGTCAAAAGCAAATTCCATGGCTTTCTGGATTGATGAATTCAGACATCACTTTGCCCGCACATTGGCCGATTTAGGTGTAGAAAGTGTCTGGGAGTTGAGACAGTTCTTAAACAGTACTGATCAAAATCTATTAAGAATAGTGTCTACAGAGGCCGCTCGAACCGCCTCTGCATACGGTACAAATCAATAATAACAATAATTTAGAGGGAAGTTATTTGCTCGTCATTTTCAATTTCTTTTTTATCGTCGTTGTTTTCCTTCTTTTCTTCTTCATCGTAATCTTTAAAATTCTGAATAGGGGAATCCACATCCTTGTGAAACTTCTTGTGCACTTCTCTCAACCTAATGTTTGTAACGTGAGTATATATCTGAGTGGTTGCGACATTTGAGTGCCCTAAAAGCTCTTGTACGCTTCGGAGATCAGCGCCTTCATAAAGTAATCCGGTTGCAAAAGTGTGTCTTAGTGTGTGCGGTGTAGCATCAACTGAAATGCCGGCGCGTTGAGTATACTTCTTGATCAGCCTCTGGACGCTTCGGACGGTTAGTCGCAAAGAATTACCTTCATAATCCTCCGATTCCATTTTTTTTCCTGAATAACGTAAAAATAATGGATTGTACTCATCACTCCTTGTTGCCAAGTATCTTTTCAGCCAATTAATAGCGGAAGGGGATAGATATACAGTACGGGCCTTTCTTCCCTTTCCTATGACCGTGAACTCGCCAGAGTTAAGATTAACGTCATCTTTGTTCAAACCGACAAGCTCGCTGACACGGAGGCCGGTACTAAAGAGAGTCTCCAGAATAGCGCGGTCTCTAATGCCTGATCTTTTATTTAGGTCCTGAACCTCGAATAACCTTGTCATCTGGTCATCATTTAATACCTTTGGTACACGATCCTCGCCCTTGCCCAATATAATCTGCTCAGGTGACATTATTTCAATGTTCTGTACAACTACCAGATATTTCAGAAACGCCCGTAAAGCGACTAAGAAAGTCTTTTGGGTGGATCTTTTAAACTCAAGGTTAGATTTGGTACTTTTTCGGCGGTTTAGAAAAACTCTATATTTATTAATAATTTCAGAATCGATATCTGCTAACGTAACCTGATCTTTTTTTAGAAAAGTTTTGAGCCACTCGAAAAAATCCATCAGATAAAAGTGATACATTTTGATAGTATTTTGAGAAAGATTTTTTTGGATCTCGCAATACTCCAAATATTGTAATATCGCGCTATGAATGTTTTCTTTCAATGATGTACTCATCGTCTTTATTTAAAAAATCGATTGTGGGGCATTCTGTGGCCTCACAGGCACTTTATGCTGATATGACAACGTATTGCCTTATATAACAGGCGTAAATATGCCTTACCTATATTAACACATACCAATAGAGGACAAGGTCGAAAAACACGTGCCAGAGGGTGCGGGGAAAAGGAGCTTAAAAAGAGAAAATAAACGAAAAATAAAAAAGAAATAAAAATAATAAAATAGGGAATTAAATAAAAATTAATTACATATATCTAAATTTAAATAAAAAATAATTTCAAAAAAAATTTCTTCCGGGACCGAAGGGGAAGGACTAGGAACTCAGATTTTGTAGATATTGTAGACGTCGTATAATGTATGTTTAACGACATTGGGTATGTGGAAACCGGCTTAAGACGCATTAACGCATGTATTGAGGCAATCTTAGGGGATAAATACAACTGGCGCCTGCTTAATTAACTTAATTAGATACATATAAAACCATATAATATTCACTATTTCTTCGGAAATAATACCGATCTATTATTAATAACTAAGCTCACTACGCCTAGGCAGAGCAACGGTCCGCGCGGTTAGGTTATCCACACCCTTCCCCGGAAATGTATGACAAACCTACAGAAAAATATATGACAAACCTACAGTGCCGCTATAACAAGCAATATGCACAGCTAAATAAAAAATATATGACAAATCTCCCGAAAGTGAGTAATTTTATTATCACACTATAGGTCTAAGTGCTAAAAATGACTGTATACCCTATAGCTCTCTTCCCTACTTCCTAGTCACTGAATTTTTTTCTTATGGTTTAAATGCCAGTAATATGGCCAAAAACAGTAGAATAATTACAAAATATTCTGCTAAAAGCCGTCTTGTTATTTCATTTTTTAGATAGCTTGACTGATACACCAGCCCGAACATTAACGCAGCCGACACTAAAAGTCCCCTCAAAAAAGGCTCTGTGGGAATGAAAGATACCCCTATACCTACAGATGTAACGATATATGAGACCAGTAGTGAGATGATAACGCCGGAAAGAACACCTATTTCTTTTAATTTATTTTCGTAACGTAGGCACCATAACTGATACATACTAAACAAAAAGGCCGAAACCGAAAGATAACCTGCGTGGATGATACTATTAACGGGAATCTTAAAGATACCGGCGTACAAAGGAATAGAAACTGCAATAATTAAAATCTGCCCCCAGACAATTGCTACCCTGTATAACGGGATTATTTCTTCCCTGTCTTGAACAACTAAAAAAATATTTTCTACAAGAGAAATAACATAATACATTGCTGAAAAACTTAAAATAATAATTAATCTGAAAAGGAAACTAAGGTTAGGATAATATTTCAAAGTTAAAAGTGCTCCGAGCAACAAGTGGATAGGTACTAATGTACTCATGAAAAAGTTTCTAACTTTGATATTTGGAAATTGAGTAAATAATACACCCAGACAAATTATCAATACCCCTACCCCTACTCTTAAATAAAACGAGGTGTTATAAAATGGAAACGAAGCTAGGTATAAATAAATTCCAACAAG
>MEWG01000048.1:0-9886 GCA_001773295.1 candidate division WWE3 bacterium RIFOXYD1_FULL_39_9 | reverse complement strand
AATAATATACCTATGTTTTTTTTCTATCTTTTCAACAAAATGCATCCTAGTTGAGAACCTGCTACTTGGTCAGCGCAGGCAGGTCCTTCATAATAAAACAAAGGGCAATGGCAACGGCATCGTTTGCATCATCAGATTTTACCAAATTCTCAAGTTTTAGACTCAATTTTACAGCTTCCTGCATCTCTTTCTTAGAGGAACGGCCGTATCCGGTCAGTAATCTTTTAGCCTCCAAAGCAGTATATTCGTATACACTTAAGCCATTTTGAGCAGCAGTGAGCATAGCAACTCCGCGCGCCTGACCTACAGTTATAGCGGTCTTCACATTCGTATTAAAGAAAAGCTTTTCAATAACCATAATCTCCGGTGTATGTTCTGTAAGAATAGCGTGCAGACTATCGTAGAGCATGTTTAGACGCTTGTGCATGTCTTCACCGGCCGGAGTAATTATTACATCTGTTTTGACTATTTTAGGTTCTGAAACAACATCCATTATGCTGTAACCCATTCTTGCGGTACCTGGATCAATTCCAATTATTCTCATTTATTCCTCTTCTGGTAAATCAAAATTAAAATATATATCTTGAATATCTTCGTGGTTGTCTAACTCGTCCAACATCTTTACCAATTTGTCCAACTGAGTTTTGTCTGACACATCAACTGTAAAAACCGGATTTTCCGGATCTGCTGCAAAGATGTAAGCAGTACTGCCTGCATTACCCAGCGATCCGCCAGCGTGATTAAAAACATTCCTGATTTCTGCAACTGTTCTATTCTTGTTATCTGTAATTGCTTTTATGTAGAATGCCTCGCCACCTGGTCCGTAGCCCTCATAAACGACCTCGTGGAGCATTTCCCCTGACCCGCCTTCTCCAGTTCCCTTTTTGATTGCGCGATCGATATTATCCTTTGGCATTCTGGCCTCCTTTGCCTTCTCTATGGCCAATCTAAGCGTGGGGTTAGAATCCGGGTCTCCCCCATTTTTGGCAGCAACCGATATAGCTTTTGACATTTTGGAAAACACTTTACTTCGCTTGGAATCGTTCATTCCCTTATCTCTTTTGATTTGTGACCATTTGGAGTGTCCTGACATACGACTTATCGTACCATTTTGAGCCTGTTGTTGACAAACTATTAAATATTTGGTTATCTGATACGCATGCAAACAAATATAGCCCTCTTAGCTAAGAGAGCAATCGGGGAAGCACTTAAAGGTAACTGGGATTCAGCAATACAATTAAATACCCAAATTTTAGAAAAAAATCCGGATAATTTAGATGCAAAACTAAGGCTGGGCAGAGCTTATATGCAGACTAAACAATTCGTTAAGGCCAAAAAAATGTTCAAGGAAGCCTTACATCTTGACCCAATTAATCAAGTAGCTCATAAGAATATTGATCTTATCAACAGCAACAAACTCGACTTAAACAGCAGCATAATTAATCCAGGCATACTTATTAAAGAACCAGGAACTACATCGGAAATCGCAATGCAGCTCACGGGCAGGGGCATGACGGGCGATAAATTTACTTCTGGTGAAATCCTATCCTTAAAGATAAAGAAAAAATCTGTAGATGTCTTTAAGGTAAAGGGTACAAATGAAATATTAATTGGAACTATCACAAACGCTGAGATTGTTAGCAAACTTAACAAAGCATCCGATCTAAAGGCATCAATTATCGCAAGTGTTATTAAATGTATGGACAAGAGCGTGGATATTCTATTAAAAAGCTCGCTCCCCGTTTTTAGATCTGAGAAACAAGACATCAGACCTTACATTAAAAAAGGTTCACTCGACGAGCCTGAAATCGAATCGGAAGAACTAGAACTCGGAGTTTAATTTATCTTAAATCATCTTCATCAAGTGCTTTTGAAGTCTTACTCTGTAGTGAGATATCACCTGATTTATCCTCATCAAGACTAATGATGTTCTCAACAAATTCCCTCTTTGCTTTTGGTTTTGCCGGCGCGGGTCTGCTTACTGGACTTGGAGCCGACTTTGAGTAACTCTTTTTAGCTGGCGCAGGTCTACTTGCAACGGGTTTTGGTGCTGGTTTGTTCTCAGGTTTAGGTTGCACCGGGGTAGTTTTTGATGGTTCTTTTGCTTGTACAGGTGTCTGTGCGTGTTGAGTCTGAGGCTGCGCATGAGATGGAGACTGAGATTGCGGCTTCGGTGTTGGTGTAAAGTCCCTCTCTTTTTGCGGAGCTCTGGGATGAAAATTATCACCGTTCCCGTGGTCATTCTTTTTCAAAGAATCCAAACTTGCAAATGTGACACCCAAATTATTTGCAGGTATAAATGCTACGGCCTCGTCGTTTAGCTGAGCACCATTAAACTCTGCGGCATTATCGGATATTTTGTACGAACCTGCATCAGAAAGAATGTACCATCTTCCCTCTTTTTTGGTTAAAATTCCTTCGATTTTGCGTCTTTCGACTTTCTCGATCTGTTTAAACACTTTCTTTTCACCCTCGTCGATAAGCTTAAGGGTATCGCCATAGACTAATCTGGACTTTGCGGCATAGTTTGCAGGCACATCGTAGGTCTTACCGTCTTCTGCGGTCATGGATATTCCGTTGAATACACCGGTTACCCCCGGTACATCACGATACATGTCTTTCTTGCTATCCGACTCCAGCATCTGCAACATTGATTTAATTTTTTGAATATTCTTTTCTGTAGTTTCCAACAGACTATTTATAGTTTCTATTTGTTTAACGATTTCAGAGTTTTTATCGTTCATATTATCCTTTCTAATTTATATCTCCTTGCAAATTTTCAGGCTGTACTTCTGTCTGGACTGGCTCCTGAGGTGCTGTTTCGGCTTTATTCTTTATCTCCTGTGCGATTGCCATTCCTTTATCAAACTGAGTCTCCAACCATTTGTTGATCTTCGCCTCAATGTACCCACTCTCGACACCGTAAGTTTCTCTGCTGTACTTAATAACAGCCTCGCGGTTTGTGGTCTTAGGTACAATAAAGTTCTTATCTTCCCAAGGTACTAATATTCTAGCCGAAAATGGCAAAGAAGTCATTCCGTTAATCATTAGTTTTATGTACACATAAAATCTTTCGAGAGATATGATGTCCTCTGAATCAAAGTAAGGTGCGAATTCACTGGAAAGTGCCTTGGCATCTGGAGCACCTAATGAAAATGTAGCTATGGTCCCAACATTACCAAAAACTGCTTTAAGCAATGTTTCAGGAAGCTGTGCTGTAAATTGGTGTGTCAGGTAAAGTCCGAGTTTGTACTTTCGAGACTCCGAAAGGATTTCTTCAAAACTACCTGTCGCAAAGTTCTGGAACTCGTCAACGTACAAGTAGAATGGTCTTCTTTGATCATAAGGAATCTTGGCCCTCTGTAATGCAAAAAATTGTAATCTGGAAACAAGAAGTGCGCCCAAAAGATTTGCATTATCTGCACCGATTTTACCTTTAGACAGATTCATTAAAAGTATTTTTCCTGAGTTCATTGCATCCCACAAATCCAAAGTGGATTTTTTCTGGCCCAAAATATTTCTGATAGTAGTGGAGGCTAAGAATCTGTTAACTTTGTTTTGAATAGGCGCAATTGCCTCTGTTACCAACTTTTGGTTACCCTTCATTTCCTTAAATTCTCTTTCCCAGAAACGGATAACAAGAGGGTCTTTTATCTGATGCAGAATATATTTTTGATAATTCGGATCGTCCATTAGTCTGGTAATTCCCAGTAATGTAGTTCCTGGTACCTCCAACAAGGTTAAAATTGCGTAGTTTAACAGGTACTCAAGTCGCGGACCCCAAGAGTACTCAAAGTGCTGTTTAATAGCTGAAACTAGCCCCGAAGCCATCAGGTTTTTTTCTGACGGGTCGTTCATTTCCAGAAGATTAAGACCAAGTGGCCTGTCAGTATCCGAGGGATCGAAATAGATTACATCTTTAATTCTGTGCTCGGGTATCCTATCTAAAACCCTATCTATAGTTTCACCATGGGGGTCAAGTACCCCGACACCTGCGCCATTAGCAATATCTTGAGAGATCATCGTTTCGAGAAGAGTGGACTTACCAGTACCCGACTTACCTATTAAATACATATGCCTCAACCTATCGTCTCCGTTGTCTAAACCAAACATCACCTGCTTATTTCTGTAGGTTGTATGCCCGATATAATTGCAGTTCTCGGTTGGAAGATTTGTAGGCGGCTCCGACTTTCTAGAATATACCCACGAGATATTCGGAGTTTCGATATTGGAGGTCGGAAGGTGGTAAATGGTACCAAGCTCCTCAGTGTTTAAGATAAAAGACTTATCGGGTTCGAACCTCCTAACTATGTAGCTTTGAAGAGCCTCCATCTTGTTTGACTCCAGAACAGAAGTAAAGTTGTTTAGTGTGGCCGATGAAAATTGTTTTAACGTAGCAAGAACTGACCTTAGATGGCTCTCTACCCTATCTTTTGTGGGACCTGAGGACATGATCCTCATTTGAACATCGTAGCCCATTCTTGATAATTTATTCTCTATTGTTCTTAATTCTAATTCCTGTGTAGCTGTTATTCTAACTTCAGGAACCCTGCCATAACCTGGTTTTTGCTCATCAAAAGTACGGGCTTTGTAAGTTAATGCGCCTGCAAACACATCTGTGGCAATCTGTAAGGCTTCTTTCATCATCAAAGTTAAAATGCCGGAAACCACGGTATTTTTGCTCTTCTGTCCAGGGGTCTCCCCTGCTCTGACAGCTTTTACAAAAGCTTGACCTTCTTTTTGCCAAACATCAGCTACAGGTTTAGCTTGAACTTGGATCCAAATCTCATCCTCCTCCCCTATCGAGGCTATTGCTGAAGTAAAACTGGATAAAGTATCAGTTTCTAAATCCCTAAAACTTTTAATCGGAAAGAAATCATCTCGGGTCAGCAGCACGCTTACAAATTCAAAAAACTTGTTCTCAGTATGAAACTTAGGGGCGTAGTCTTCGACAACCTTAATCTGCGCTGTCGGATAATGCGCATAAATTTGACCTTCAATAAATTTGAGCGTATGTGAAGGGAGTGCTACATAAAATCTAATTCCATCCTTTCCTGAGGAAGCTATTTCGAACGAAAAATGCTCCTGCACATCCGGATCGTCCCTTAACATACCGTGAATGGCTGAGAACATGTTCTCAGCTGCTAAAGGTGAAATTTGAGACGTGTTTGCTTCCTCCTGATTTCTGGAAACTTGTATCTCTAAGACTTCTAAATTTTCTATGACGGAAGGGCTGTCTGCGCCAGACATGCGTTTTAGACGGATATACAAAAATATCAGGAACAAAAAGAATATGGACGAAAATATTAATATGTAGTTTATGTACATTTAGTTTTGGAATATATTTCCCCCGCCCAAATTAGGGGCGGGGGTAGAAAGGAGAGAGTACTTAGGGAAATACTATTACAAAATTTCCCTACTGTCAAACCCGAGAATTACCACTATATCCGCGCGGTAAAGCTCGCCCTCCCCTACTTCAATTCCACCTTCTTCTTTACTTTTAATGTTCGTAATCCCGAATACTCTTGAGATTTGCTGTACTGCCTCTGAATTCGGGTTTTTGGCCACTATAATGCTCTTTTCATAGCTGGTGTCAGAGTTGTTAATGGCAACCACGCGTCCCCCTATGTTCTTAATTACCCTCGAAGTAAAACTGGCTAACCCCGGGGTACTGCTACCATTTAGAACTGCAATACTTTCCTCCTCGCCGCCAATTGTTGATCCGGAGGTCATCTCCTGGAACTGACTATCCAACGCCTGGCTTCCAAGCTGATACTCATAACTCAACTCCTTTATTTCTACCCTATCGGACGAAACTGAGTTCATAAACCCAATCGTATCTAACAAATCCCCAAAGCTGAGGTTTGTATACACAGACGTTGAAAAATTGGCCAACAAGTCTACTCCGGCTAACCCCAGTAAATTACCGGATAAAAGAACACTTTCTAAGGCCGGATCAAATGAACTATCAGAAACAACATATTTATCCGTTTTAAATGCAAAGATATTAAACACTACTTTTTGAACGTATGCCGCTCCCGACTCTAAAGTATCATCGGACTCTAACGCAGCTAGGGAAAACAGTTTGGAAATCTCCTCAACCCCGAACTTGCCCGGTACATCTACCTGCATATCAATCGGAATCTGGAAAATACTTACACGTTTATTTTCCTTGTCAATAACAACATATTTAAGCTTTTCTATAACTACAGGATCCGCGTCTAGATCGTTGACCACGATGTAGGTCACGGTTACAACATCTAAGTCTTTAATAGAATAACCTTCGGATGATGAAGACATCGCAGACGCGTAACTTCTATCAATTAATTTGTAGCCGCCGTATGCAACTAAAGCGGTCAAAGAGATCAAGAATATTATTGAAATTTGAAGTATCTTGTTTTTTTGAGGGTTGTTACGCACTTTGCCCGAAGCCCTTCGCGTCCTTCTTAGTTTTATTTTGGGTTTTTGGGCAGTTTTTCTGGGCATATACAAAGAAATTCTATCAGAAATTTGGGCCAAATTCGTCAGGAACAGGAGCACAGACTGTTTTTCTAGCACCATCACTTTGATCTTCGAACTCAAGACATCTTGAATGCAGCATCATTCTGGGATAATACTGAGCTAACTTTTCATACTGTGCTTTTGTTGAATAAATCGGGTCACCGGCTACGGGATGGCCGATCGCAGCTAAGTGAACCCTGATCTGATGCGTCCTTCCCGATAAGGGCATGACCTTCAACGCTGTAAAGACGTTCTCACCTTGTGTGAGCTCAAATAACTTCTCTATTATAGTGATAGATTCTTTTCCTCCGGCAACAACCGCAAATTTAAACCTTTCTTTAGGATTCCTGTCTATCGGAGCGTTAATCTCAATTTTTTCGTCCGTAATTTTACCGATAGCAATGGCAACATACTCCTTTTTAATCGTCCGATCCTTAAACTGTTTTTGCAGAGCCTCAAAAGTCTTAACATTTTTAGCAACTAACAAAGCTCCTGAAGTGTCTTTATCTAATCTATGGACTACACCTGACCTGCTCTGATAGTCGGATACCTCATCGTCGGCCGGCTGAGCCTCAGAGTCAATATTCTCTTCAATAAAATCCTGTACGGTTGCAAGAGAGTGTGTAATTGCCCTATTTACTACTACCCCACTTGGTTTATCGATAACCAAAAGGTTTTCGTTTTCGTATAAAACTTTAATGTTGTTCATTACTTAAATAATCTGAAATTTTCTTAAGAAGTAAATCAAGGCTGATTTCTGCCTTGACCATAAAATCTTTTACACCGAGATTTAAGCATTGCTGTACTAGGTCTTGTTCATTTACATTGGAGATGATTATTACCGGGCGTCCGTTAATCTTATTTTCTTTAACCATGTCGGTCAAAATAGATATCCCGTCTAATTTTGGCAACATTATATCGAGTAAAAGTAAGTCCCAGGACTCGTTTTTAATCAATTCCTCGGCCTCTACACCATCGTCAACTGTAACAACCTCATATCCCTCATCGCGCAGTATTTCGGCGTACATATCACTTAAATTAACATTATCTTCTACTAAAAGTATCTTTTTTGTCATTTCTGCACCTTAAAATTTTTAACCCTTTTTAAGTAATATAAACCTATCATTAACAATAATAACCCAAAAGTAACCGATAGGTCATTAATATTATAGTAAAACAATCCAAAAAAATTTAGCGGGTCTCCTACGCAACCACTCTTAAACCTTTCAGTTAGATTCAATACAGCGCCTGCTACTACAAATAAAACACCCAAATAGGAAATCTTTTTGCCGATAGATGCCGGTGATTCAATCTTGGATGTATAACGCCAAAATCCCCAAACGAAACCAGCGAGTAATAAACCTCCCAGTGATATATATAAGTTTGGATTAATAATACTGCTTAGAAAATACTCACAGTTGGTCACGTGATTAATTTATAAACCTATTGTTTTCCAGCACACTCTACACACTTAGTTGCTTCAGGATAGAACTCCAATCTTGCTTTATCGATTGGTTGCCCGCAAACTTCGCAAATTCCATATCTACCAAGTTTTAAAAATGCCAGTGCCTTTCTAACTTGCAGTCTCATTGACCTAACAGCATTCATTTTTACATCTGTAATTTCTTTTTGAGAATCCTCAAGTATCGCCTCGTCTATTATTTCTGAGTTACCCTCGGCGCGACCTTCCTGAAGGTACGCGTCTTCTTCTTTTAGTAATTCCTGTTGATTCTTTAATTCTTTATCTTTGGTAGTTAATTTTCCTTTTATTAAGTTCAAAAAATCCAATGGTAATGAGCTTTTAATCATGCTTCTTTTCCTTCTAAAATATAAATTGGCTGTCCCAATTGTAACCAACACTAAAAAGAATAGCAAATAACCTGAGACCCTAAAGAAAACAAGCAAACACAGCGCAGTTGTGTACAAAAACGAGGTAAATACGTAGCCCGAAGGGAACCTGTAACCCCTGAATCTTAGAAATCTAGTGTACAAGAGTAAAAGACAAGTTATTACCGCTATCTGCTTCAGTTCACCAAAAACCAGAAGCCTTCCTGTTGCCGCAAAAATTAATAAAAAATTTATTCCCATCGAAAAGTCGTCCATAACACGGTATATGGACCATTTCCACTTCCTGATAAAGTAGGTAAAAATGCCTAATGAAACAAGCGACGCCAAAGTTACCGCAAATGCAGTGGCGTCAAGTTTTAATAGAACTGAGGTATACGCAACAATCTGAAGTCTTTGAAACCAGTAATTTGTGAAAATAACAGATAAAATAGCTACGACTATTGAAATGAAGATCAAATCAAATACCCTATCGGTATCAAAACCATCCTTTTTACCTTCGTACCAAACGGTAAACATATAAAACAACGCCCCCATTGCTATAAAAAACCACATTGTATTTATTGTCGTGGAGCCGATATAAATTTGGGGTGGAAGTAGCATTTGATGCTTACGCCTTTGAAATATAAGTACCGGATCTAGTATCGATCTTAATCTTATCTCCAATTTTAGCGAAGGTTGGCACTTTTATTGAAGCACCGTTATCTAAAACCGCATCTTTGTATACGTTCGAAACGGTGTTGCCCTTAAAGCCGGGTTCAGTATAGGTTATTTCAAAAATCATAGTGATCGGTAACTCTATAGAAACCGGATTGCCCTCAAAATACATAACCTGTACACTTTCGCCTTCTTTGAGAAAAACTGCTGAATCTCCTACAACATCACTATTCATGGTTATTTGGTCAAATGTGTCCGGATCCATGAAAACATAGTTAGTATCTTTATAAAGGTATTGCGCATTTTTGCGCAGAACGTCTGCACTTTCCATCTTGGCAGAGGCTAAGTAGCTCTTTTCGAGAACTTGACCCGTTAAAAGATGCCTGGCTTTAACTTTGACATTTGCCCCACCACGAGCGGATTTAATGTGCTCGTATTTCATGACCAAAAAGGGCTGGCCATTTTCTTTAAATATTATTCCTGTTTTTAAGTCGTTTGCTAACATATCATTTCTTAATCAACTGAACTTTCTGGTGCCGTGGGAGAGACTTGAACTCTCAAGGAGCTTGCGCCCCAGAGGTTTTTGAGACCTCCGCGTCTGCCATTCCGCCACCACGGCATGCCCGTCTATTGGGGTTCGAATCCCAGTACCCCAGCCAAGTGCTTATATTACACTAACTATTCGCGCTTTTCCATTTCATAAAACCTGGTAAATTCGCCCTTAAAGAACATGTCCAACTCGCCTGTCGGGCCGTTTCTGTGCTTGGCAACAATTAGTTTCATGTTTTGTCGGTCCTCTTCGACCGGTCTGTACAAAAACATAACTATGTCGGCGTCTTGTTCGATGGAACCCGAGTCTCTAAGGTCTGACAACTGAGGCTTT
>MEWG01000047.1 GCA_001773295.1 candidate division WWE3 bacterium RIFOXYD1_FULL_39_9 | reverse complement strand
GCAAACCATTTTCTCTTGGTAAATTAGAATATGGAATTAGAAGTATCATAGAATATAAAAACAATAGAAAGATAAACGACAAAGATGAAGAAGCTTTAAAAATGGATATTATATCTGCCCGCAAATTCATATTAGAATATGCAGATTGGCTTTCTTATAATTGGTCCAATGCTGATCCAGATAGAATAGGAAGAGACTCTGCGCCATTTAAAAAGTACGTTGAATATTTGAAGTACAACGAATAGTTTTATTTTTTCAGCTTTGTTTATTATAATGAAATAACAATAAGGAAACATGAGAATGGAGGATACGAAAAATGAAACTTATGGCGCTTGGGTAGATTGGAGATATTTTAAAGGAACTCTTTTTCTTTCGGTATATTCGGCAGTCTGTAATGGTAAAATAACAAACATTGATATAACGGACGTGGACGATCTTGGGAATATTTATAGTGTCTATGATTAAGAGAACATATTTAAAGCCGATTATGCTCTGATTTAGTATCAACCCATAGCTGACTATGGGTTAGTTAGAGAAAAGCGATTTCAGAGGCGAAAATATAATCTACAATGTACAGTTCACCTAACAGAGAGCAGACCATAGAAAGCCATATCAAGTATGCAGATAAAATCGCTTATTTGTTTGTTAAGAAAACTGGCATATATAATCTACGCGATGAAATTAAAAGCACTGCATATGAAGGTTTAATAAAAGCTGTAGATAGTTTTGATCCATCAAAAGGGATGAATATTAAATCATATCTTTTCCATAAAGTTAATTTTGAGATTTTAAACTTCTTAAGAGACAATGATTATTTATCCAGAAATCATCGAATCAAAATAAAAATTAATGGCGAAGATAACCCAACACATGTTCCAATTGAAAATTGTCTTTCTGTCAAATCTAAAATAAATACAGAAGAATCATATTGTTCAAAACAACATTCAAAAATACTATCTAATTTGATAGATACTTTTTCAGAAAGAAAAAGATATATTGTTAAAAGTATTGTAAGCGAAGAAAAAACAATGAAAGAACTTGGTTTTGAGCTTGGAGTTACAGAATCCAGAATTAGTCAAATATATGCTCAAGCCTGTATTATGATTGTAAAAAGAGGCAAAAAATATATGGAAGACAATCAAAGTATAACGGCGCTAAAAGTAGAAGGTTGCCCAGCACCACAAGGAATTATTACTTATCTGCCAGAAAAAGAAAAAGATATAGAAGCAATTGAAGGAGTTGTTCCTCCGCGAAGATGTAAATGCGGAGCTATGATTCCAACTAATAGAAAAGTTAAAGTTTGCGCTAATTGTTGGGGTAAGCAAAGAAATAAACCAAAGCAAATACAAGAAAATAAAACACAAAAACAAGAAGAGATATCTAAATTAAATAAAAAAGAATTTATTATTCTATCTTTTGAAAAAGATCATGGTTTAGCAGAAGATATAAAGGTAATAGCGCAAGCAGAAAGAAGAAGTGTTGAAGATCAAATATTATTTTTCCTTGAGGAAAGTTGTAATAATTTCATAGAAACGAGAGAACAATGGAACAAGTACGCACTATCGCGATCAAAGGTATAGAGCCGGTTAGCCCATGCAATGAATGCGGTATTCATTTGTTTGGCATCTCTAAAGTCCGCAATGCTACTTGCGGAGCGTGTAAAGCCAGAGAAAGCTATGATAATTTAATTCAAGCTGGTTCATATACACACCCATTTATAGATAGAAAATTAAAAGAACTTCTCGGTATTCCTATTCAACAAATAATCTATGCTTCTGATAGAAGATAAGATATACTATGCCAAAAGATAAACTAAGATGTTATTTTGATCCTTATATAGAAGCGATAGAGTTTATAAAAAAGAATGAACCGCCTGAAGGTTATTTTCTTGGATTTTCTGGAGGTAAAGACTCTGTTGTTCTTGAGCATTTAACGAAAGTTTCTGGAGTTAAATATCAGAGCTACTATTCTGCAACCGGAATTGATCCTCCAGAAGTTGTTAAATTCATTAAACAAAATTATCCAGAAGTAATATTTTTAAGGCCAGAGAAATCTTTTTATGAATTGATTGTAAAAAAGGGATATCCTACGAAGAAGTTTCGATGGTGTTGCGATGCCCTGAAAAAGATTCCTGCAAAAAAAATAGAACTTAAACATAGATTAATGGGGCTAAGGGCAGAAGAATCTTTTAAAAGAAGACAAAAACCAAGAATAGATAAATTTCAAAAGAATATTATTTATAAACCTATATTTAAATTTTCAGAGTGGGAAATATGGGATTATATAGAAATAAATAATTTAAAGTATTGTAATTTATATGATGAAGGATTTAATAGAATTGGTTGTGTAGTTTGTCCTTTTATATGCGGTAAAAATCAAGCGAAATTGCTTAAACATAAAAACAAATGGCCGAAAATGTATTTAGCTTTTGAAAGAGCAATGTCAAAACTCTTTGAGGCAAGAGTATGGAAAGATCAAAAAATTAAAAACTCTTCAAAAGAAGAGTTTATTCAAAACTGGTATCTTGGGAAAAATTGATATACTATGCCAATCATTTCAAGGTTAAAGCCGCCGGATAATAGGCTTGAACGGCGTATCGTAACAGCGATGATTACCAACTCGGACTATTTGAGGCAAGTAAAAGAGATATACAGACAAAACTCTTTAAAACTTAAATTCGTAAAGACGATTGCGGAATGGTGCCTTGAATACTATCAAGAGTTTAAGCTATGCCCAGGACTACACATTCAAGATATCTTTCACGCAAAAACAAAAGTAAATTTCCAGCAAGAAACAGCAGATGAAATAACAGACTTTCTCACAGAGATATCAGAAGAGTATGAGCAAGCAGGAAATTTAAATGTTGAATATCTTCTCAAACAAACCGAAGAACATTTCAGGCTTTGTTCTTTGGACGATTTGAGGGTGTCTCTAAATAAATCTATCATAAGCAATAATATAGAAGAAGGAGAAGCGCTGGCGAAAACATACCAAAGAGTTGTTCGCCAAAAGACAAGAGGAATAGATATATTTAGAGATATTGATCCGCTGGTAGAAACCTTTTCCGAAAACTCTTCTAATCGGGTAGTGCTCAAATTTCCTGGAGAATTTGGTAGAATAGTTGGCGATCTTGAAAGAGAAATGCTTGTCGCTTTTGTCGGTAATACAGGAGTAGGAAAGTCCTGGTGGCTCCTACAGTGTGCTTGGTGGGGAGTCATGAGCGGGCAAGATGTTCTTTATGTCTCTTTTGAAATGAGCCAGCCACAGATCGTTACTCGCTCTTATCAATGGGTAACTGGACTGCCGAAGAAAGAAGGCAGAATTTATATTCCGCAATGGGACTGCAATCTAAATCAGAACGGGTTGTGCCCACATCCGAACAGTAGAACAAATAAAAAGAGTTTAATAAGTTTAGCTGGTACTGCTTGCACCCCTGATAACTATCCAACGGATTATAAACCGTGTACAGCTTGCCAGAACACTAATAATAAACAAAGGTTTTCTTTCGAGCCTTCGACTTTTATGAAGAAAGAGAAGAGAAAGAAGCTGGACCTACCAAGTGCTCTAAAAATTCGCAATTTGTTTGATAGAATAAACAAGAGAGCAGGAAAGTTTATCTTTGTTCGCTGGCCGGCCAGATCAAAGTCCATGGATGATTTGAGAATGTATCTTCAAAACTTAGAAGAGTATGAGAATATTATCCCAAGCATTCTGATAACAGACTATGCAAATAAGATGATACCGTCCCAAAGATATTCAGAGAAAAGACATGGAATAGAAGATGTCTTTATCGATCATAAATCTATCGCGCAGGAAAGAAATATACTCGCCATAACAGGCCACCAAGGAAACACAGTAAGAGACGGCAAAGATTTAAAGCGTGGTAACTGGCAAGAAGGTGTTGCTGGTTTAAACGAATGCGATTTATCTATGATGGTAAATCAGAAAGAACAAGAAAAGGATTCTGGTTTATACCGTATTCTATTGGGCAAAAAAAGAGATGACGAATACTCTGCTACTGGTCAATTGTGGATTTTAAATTGTCTTTCTATCGGAAGGCCATATCTGGATTCATGGTGGGGTAAATGATATCAATGACTCCACCAGCCAGAAGAAGTCCTTGCGCTGATTGTGAAAATAAGGACGAAGATAAAGATAAATTCCATGATTGTCTTTATTGCATCGTAAGAATTTTATATGATTATTCTATCGAAGATTCTCGGCTGCTGCCTCGATATATATTAGAAGATAAAGAAAGATGGGAACTTTTAAAAGATGTATCTATAGATGATACATACCAAACAAAGAATCAAACAGATTATAAACTAATGTTTCTCAGCAGAGAAGCTGGCTTTGAGGATGATTTTTGTGCTTGGCTTAGATATTTATATGATGAAAAGAAAATGAGCCTGACAGCTATAAGCAAAAAAATAAAAGTTAGTACCGGCACGATAAGAAGAAAGCTTGCAAAAACAGGTGATATAAATCCAATTGGCGGAACAAATAGACCGCGCAAATTTTGTGAACCTATTATATATTGTGAAGAATGCAAGAAACAAATCAAAAGAAAAAGATATGACAGTGGCAAACTTGAACAAATTTGGGCTTTTAGAAAAAGAAAGTATTGCTCAAACGAGTGTTACCAAATAGTTAAAAAAAGAATAGCCGAGGAAAAATGCAACGAAATCAATAGCTTTTGAAAAATAAATTTATTTTTTGATGCCCTTTATTTTTTTGGAATGTCTTATTATAATGATATGAATCCGCTACCACATACTAAAAAACATACTCGAAAGGAATGCTTCATGAACAAATCCGATGTTACAAAAGCTATGCTTGCTGGACTGGTGAAGACTTTTAACGAGAAGATTCTTTCTCCAGATGATCCTATTATGTATGATACAAAGAAAACCCATACTATAAAAGCAATGACAGAAGAGATTATTAAAACTGCAAATGAAGATCTGCTTCCAGAAGACAAGGACAAATTCTCTGCTGATGAAATTGAATTGATGCGCGTTCTTGATATTGATGTTGCCAATCTGTTTGGAGTCCCCTGTGTATGCGAACCTGAAAAGATTGATGAGTCTGTTGTAGAAGAAGCTCCTGTTGTTGAGAAAGCCGCGAAAAAGAAAGGCGGGAAAGCTAAAGCGAAAGTGGAGCCGGTAGTTGAAACCAAACCAGTCGAGCCGGAGCCTGAAAAGAAAGTAGCGGAAACCAAAAAACCTAAAAAAGAAAAGGGGAAAGAAGACACCAAGGCAGAGACAAAAAAGAATGATGTAGAAAAAGAAGTAACAAAAAAACCAGACAAACAAAATGGCAAAAAACCCATTGGAGTCGGCAAATTCATCGCTGAAGGTGTCAAGTCTGGCAAGTTTAAAAGTATGACCAATCAACAAATTGCAGACCTTGTTAGAAAGAATTTCCAAGGCGCCGTAACCACCCACCTGCATGTTGCTACCTATAAATATCGCATTGAAAAAGGCAAAATTTGAACAAGCAAAAGTATAGAAAAGCAAAGTGGCCAAAGTCTTGGATACAGTGGGAAGTGAATGGGACGACTTTTATAAGCGTCCCATTCACTTGGCTACTTCCTAAATTAAAATCACACTTGAAAACTTCTTATAAGTTTTCTCCTGTTGTAGTTGGTGGCCCTGCTGTTAAGGCTATGCCTTCTTTTCTTTCTGGTATTTCTGGAGTTACTGTCGATACGGGAGATATCAAAGGAGTTTTACAGAGATTCGAACCGCTGGCAACCAAAACAACCTATGGGTGTATAAGGAAGTGCAAGTTCTGTCTTGTAAGAAAAACAGAAGGCAAGTTTACAGAACTTGATGAATGGCCAAACCTACCTATCGTTTGCGACAACAATATCTTGGCTTCGTCTGGAAGTCATTTTCAAAAGGTTATTAATGGGCTGGTAGATGAGTGGGGATGGGCTGATTTTAATGGCGGCATCGACGTTAGAATTTTAACGAAGTATCACGCGAGACAATTCGCCAGAATCAAAAAAGCTGTTTTACGAATAGCCCTTGATGATAATTCTTATATAGACAAATGGATTTCAGCGGTCAAACTGCTTACTGATTTAGGCGTCAAGCGTTCTAATATAAGGTCTTATGCTCTTATTGGTTTTAATTCCGATCCGCAAGAGGCATGGGCAAGATGCATGTTTATAGAAAAAAGTGGCATCATGCCTATTCCTATGTGGTTTAGAAGATCGGACGCTATGTATAAAAACAAGATAACAGAAGAACAAAAAGAACTTGGATGGTCCGAGCAAGAGAGATTAAGAATAATGTCTTGGTTTTATAATCGCACTATTTTAGGAAGCGGCCATACCAAAAAATCAAATATGTATATCAAGAAATCATTTTTTTCTAAAATAAAAAAGGAGACTAACTTAAATGGCTAAAAGAAAAACTGCAACAACTCAGCAAAAAGAAACAGAAACGAAAAACAAAATCAATCGAAAGCATCTGCTTGACGCATTGGTAAAAGTGCGCCCAGGAATTGCAAATAAGGAGGTGGTAGAGAACAGCACTCACTTTAACTTTTCTCCAGATAGAATCTGGACTGACAATGATGAAATCTCTGTAGCTCAGAAGTTCAATTCAGGCATTACTGGAAGTATTAAAGCGCAAGAGTTTTACGACTTGATTGCCAAACTTCCTTTTGATGAAGTCTTTATTGACCAGAAAGAAGATAAAGTTTTTATCTCTGACAACAATCGATTCGAAGCTATCATTAAAACAATTCAAACTACAAGACAGCAAGGAGCTAATCCGCCAGAAAGCAATAGTAAAAAGTGGATGAAGCTTCCTTCGAACTTTTCTAAGGCGGCTACGTTTTGCGTCTTCTCTGCATCGAAGAATATCACAAAGCCAGAACTGACTTGCATTTTCTTTGTGCAAGACGATGATAAGGCTTTTGCTATCTCCTGTGACGGCTACAGGGGTACTATGTTCTATCTCAATGACAACATTGCTAAAGACTTTCTGCTGCCCGCTAATGTTGCCAAGCACATGAAGACATACAATCCTACAAAGTATATTGTAGAAGATGCCTGGATGCACTTCATGAATAACGAGAACACAGTTATCTCTTGTCGTGTTCTTGGCGGAGAATATCCAGAGCAGATTTGGGGGTTCTTTGATGTCGATGGGGATCAAGTAGCATTGCCGCAAGGAACTGGAGATGTTATTCGGCGTGTTGAAACTCTTGTTACAGAAGAGTTTGACCAAGACCGCGCTATTGAAATGGTATTCTCCAAAGATAAACTTACTTGTATTGGCAAAGGCCCTCTCGGTTCTGTTACAGAAAAGATTGAAATCGATTATAAAGGAAAAGAAAATTCAATCAAAGTACATCCTACTTTACTTGCAGATATTTTGAAGCATCTTTCAACTGTTCAACTTGGAGAACGTCTGAAATTCTGTGCCGAAGATTTTGAACATTGCGTATGCTTGTTTGAATCTACCGAAGAAGAAACAGAAGAGACTGTTGAAGATGAAGTTGTGGACGAATCATCTGTAGAAGAAGAAGTTGAAACTGTGGATATGAGCGGCGAAGAGGAAGTCATTGAAGAAGAAAAACCAGTAACTACAAGACGAAGGAAAAAGTAGTTATGAAAAAGATAGGCATCATCGGCTCAAGAAGAAGAAACACTTTTGCTGATAAAAACTTAGTCATCAAAGCATTTCAATCTATATATGAAGATGGAGATGAAATCGTTTCTGGTGGTTGTTCTGAAGGTGGTGATGCCTTTGCAGAGTACATAGCTAAATCCAAGCAAGTTCCTATTACAATTTATTATGCTAAGTGGAGCTTGCTTGGAAAGTCTGCTGGCCACATTAGAAATTCTTTCATTGCTCAAGATTCAGATATACTTATTGCTTGTGTTTCGCAAGACAGAACAGGCGGAACAGAAGATACAATAAAGAAGTTTAAGAAGTTGAAACCTAAAAACAAAATTATTCTTGTGTGAGATATGACCAGAGAAGAAATAGAACAAACAGAATGGGCAAAAGAACTTAAAGAAAAGTCTTCTTATTTTTATGAAGAAGCAATTCAATATGCCTTGAAGCGAAATCTAAACGTACACATTTCTCAAACAAACGAAACCGGCGAAACACTATGGGCAATTTTTGTTGTTGATAATTATGACTTTTGGATGGATGCAAAGAAGACAAAGAAAGAAGCGGTTCGTTTGTGTAGACAAATGAAATGGAAGATTAGTTAAATGATTCTAATCCTCGACGGAAACAATATTGCTTTCGTTTGCAATACCTCCCAAACACTTTCCTCCAAAAAAGGTTTTCCTACCCAAGCCATATATGGCTTCTTTGAATCGCTATATCATTACTTAGATAAATTTAGTCATGTTGACAAAGTAATGATAGTATTTGATGGGGGACACTCCATCAAAAGAAAGAAGCTATATCCTGCCTATAAAGAAAGAGACAAAATCAAAGATGAAGAAAAGATCAAACAACTACACTTACAAATGCCTAAGATTAAGGAGATGTTGCTATGCTTTCCTATTGACTACTTTGAGCTACACAATACCGAAGCAGATGATGTCATTGCTATTTTCGCCCAAGAAACTAAAGAGCAGGATGTAGTAATTGTTTCTTCTGACAAAGACTTCTATCAATTAATAAACGAAGATGTCAGTATATATAACCCTGTATCGATTGCCAAAGTCAGATATCTAAATTCAAGCAACTTCAAAAGAGTAAAAGGATTGCGCCCCTGTCAGTGGTTGGACTATCGATCCATGACAGGAGATAGTGGAGATAATATTCCAGGCTGCTTTGGTGTTGGAGAAAAAACAGCTTTGTCTATTATGCAAAAGTTCGGCTCCTATAGAGCGTTTAGAAAAGCTGTTATGGCTGGCCAATACTCTCCAAATAAATTTGAAAGAAAAGCATTTGATGATTTAAAGTCTTTTGAATTGTCAAAGAGATTAATGGATTTAAAAAATACAGAGATGGTAGATAAGCCAGAAAACATATCTAAGAATATAAAGCGCGGAGTCTTGAATAAGCCAAAACTAAAAGAGATATTTAAAGAATTAGATATGAGAGAAGCTTTAAACGATATCGACTCCATGCTTAGACTCATGCCTACATAGCTTTTATTTTTTCAACTAAATCTATTATAATAGAGTACCATGTCTGGACAATCTCAAGCACGAAAGAAATTTGTCTTTGAAAGAGATGGTAAAAAATGCAAGCGATGTGGCTGCGCATTGTATTTGGAGAAAGGCAGCAAAGAGAACAATGGAAAAATGAAAGGGCATATCCACCATATAAAGCATAGAAAAGATGGCGGAACAAATGATCCTGACAATCTTATGTTAACGTGCTGGCCATGCGAAAAATCTTGGCATAGAAATGATGAAAAAGAAAGGAGAAAAAAATGAAACACATTAAATTGATTACTTCTTTGTTTTTTTTATTGCTTATTACTTCTTGTGCAGATAAAGTTGATTGTCAATTTGCATTGACTATGAATCAAGTAGGTTTCTGGAGTGGCTTATGGCATGGAATGATTATTCCTATTTCTTTTATTGTATCTTTGTTTAGTGATTCTACTGCTGTCTATGCTGTCTATAATAATGGCAGCTGGTATGACTTCGGTTTTGTTCTTGGTGTTGGTTCGTATACTTCATCTGCTATGAGATAAAGAAATGACAATTTATCAACAAGAGAATATAGAGGATAAATTATGATACCTATTCATTTCAAAGAAGAGAATTGTATTTATGCAAAAGATCAACCAGAATATCAACCGTTGCCAGCGCATAAAGATGAAACCGGCATAGTCGTTACTTGTTGGCAACTTACAACAGAGGAAAAGAAAGTAATTGCAGAAACAGGAATTATCTATATCAGTTTGCTGACTTTCAATTTACCATTACAACCGCTATCTGTCACAGTAGAGAATCCACTATGAATCTTGTCAGTAATAACTTCGATTATGTATGGCATTGGACTTCTCATTTGCCGGAAAGGAAGGGGAACAAATGTAGAGTATTGGCTAAAGGCTATATGAACTCTATACTAATTCAATTTGAAGACAATAAGAAAGTACTAACGAGCAAGTACGCAATAAGACCTATCAAGATGCCGAAGAATAAAAATTATTTCAACAGGAGAAAAAAATTAAATGAATAAGTTCACAGAAACAGAACACGGTAAGAAGTTTGGGTCGCCGATGAAAGCTATCAAAGAGTTTTGTAGTTCTTGTATTGGTGGACAAAGAATGATAGTTAAATGCGAAAGTAAAGATTGCGCTTTGTTTGCTTATCGTACAGGCAAGAATCCTTTCAGTATGAGAAAGCGAACAGAAGAACAAAAGGCAACAGCATCAGAACGATTTAAAAAGATGTGGGCAGATAAGAAAAAGCCAGTTGAGAAAGTGAAAAGAGTTAGGAAAGAAAAGTAATAATGGATAACAGTTCTTTTGTTCATCTGCATTTGCACTCCACCCGGAGCTGGCTTGATGGCTTTGGTACTTCTGCTAACTACATTAAAAGAGCAGCAGAGCTTGGCTTTAAATCTATTGCTTTAACAGATCACGGAAATGTAGACGGCGCAATTGAGTGGCAGCAGGAATGTAAGAAAGCCAATATACTTCCTGTTGTCGGCTGCGAACTCTATGTAGTTTCGGATATGAATAAGAAAGACAAAGGAGAAAAGCGAAGCCATCTAACAGTGCTTGTAGAAAATATAAATGGGTGGAGAACTCTCTGCAAGTGGTTAACAAAAGCAAGCCTCGAAGGATTCTATCATCGGCCAAGATGCGATTATGAACAAATTCTAAATTCTAATCTTGATGGTTTGATCTTTCTTACTGGTTGCGCTGCTTCTGTTATAAATGCTTCTGATAGATTTGTTAGAGACTTAGATGAGAAAGCAAATAAAGATTCTGTATTTATTGAAGTTATGCCGCACAATATCAAGAGCCAGAAACAACTTCATGCAAAGATAAAAAAAGATTATAGTGAATGGCCATTAGTTGCAACCAATGACAATCACTATATCCTTGAGGAAGATTGGGAAGCGCAAGAAGTTCTTTTAGCTATTCAAAGTAATGCTAAGTGGAATGATCCTAATAGATGGAGGTTTGGATTTAAGGGTCTTCATTTGAGAACAGCAGATGAAATGCTTCAAGCCTTTGAAAAGCAAGGAGACTTTACAAAGAGAGAAGTATATAAAGCAATTGAAAGAACCGTTCAAATAGCTGAAAGATGTTCTAACTTTGAAATAAAGAAACAAAATATATCTCTTCCCAATCTTCCTTATAAAATATCAGAGCAAAGTGAATTTCAAGAATTAAAAAGTAGATGCTTAATTGGATTGAGAGAATTTGGCCTTGATAGAAAAACAGAATACAAAGAACGATTAGAAACAGAACTTGCTTTGATTGGCAAGAAAGACTTCTCAAGATACTTTCTAATCGTTCAAGATTTTGTTTTATATTGTAAGAGTAAAGGATGGGGAGTTGGCCCTGGTCGTGGAAGTGTAGCTGGAGCATTGATAGCTCATTTACTTCATATTACAGAAGGACTTGATCCAATTAAATATGATCTTCCTTTTTCAAGATTTCTTTCTGAGGACCGCAATGATCTACCAGATATTGATTTAGATATTGAAAAGAGATATAGACAGCAAGCAGTAGATGCTTTATTTGAAATCTACGGTAAGAATAATGTTGCTTATATCTCTACTGAAATGCAGATGAAAAGTAAAGCGGTTATTCGTGATATAGGAAGAGTATTTGATTTGCCTAATGATGAAGTATCGGATATGGCAAACTCTATATGGGACAATCCAGATCACGAAGGAAGTGCAATAGAATATGCTGTTGAAAGAAATTCAGAAGCAAAACAATTTGCAGAGAAACATCCAAAGCAAATTAAACTCGCTTTAAAACTTGAAGGACAGTTTAGAAATGCTGGAAGACATGCCGCTGGAGTAATTATAAGTGGAGAAGATTTAACACAAGGAACAAGATGCGTTCTTGTAAAGCGTGGAGATTATCAAGTAGTAAATTGGAATATGAAAAACTGCGAGCATCAAGGACTTATGAAACTTGATGTGCTCGGTCTTGCTACAATATCTGTATTAGAAGAGTGCCGAACTTTAATAAAACAATCCAACTCAAGCTTTGAAATAGAAACAATACCAGAAGAAGACCCTGAAGCATTTGAGTTTATTGATTCTGGAAAAACTGCTGGCTTGTTTCAAGTATCTGCAAGGCCGTTGACAGAATTATGTACTCAAATGGGTATCTCTTGCTTTGAACATCTTAACGCTGCACTTGCTCTTATACGACCAGGACCATCGGAATCCGGCATGACGGAAGAATATGTTGAAAGAAAGAAAGGAAAGCATTGGGATAAAGATCATCCTATATATGAAGATATTACAAAAGATACATACGGCCAGCTCGTGTATCAAGAACAAGTGATGAAAGTAATTTCCAGAATGGCTGGAATGTCAGAATCAGATGCAGATAGTATTAGAAGAGTTATAGGAAAGAAAAGAGACCCTAAAGAATTCGAGCCATATAAAAAGCAATTTGTTGATGGTTGTGCTAAACAAAAAACATTTAGCCCTAAAGAAGCTGGAGAATTTTGGGACGGTCTTCTTCATTGGGCACGTTATGGATTCGGAAGAGGGCATAGTACTGCATATGCTTTGATTGCTTATCGTACTGCATATTTAAAAGCGCATTATCCAGTAGAGTTTTTTTGTGCTACTCTATCTTATGGTGAATATGATGAAAAGAAGAAAGATGTTCAAAAGCATAAACAACATATCATAGATGAAGCAAAAGAAATTGGCTTATCTATAATGCCGCCGAAGATAGGAATATCAGATGCATTAAGGTGGACAATAAAAGATAATTGTCTTTATACTCCGTTTGCAGAAATTAAATCTTTTGGAGAAAGTAATGCTTTAAAGTGTGTAGAAAATAAGATAGTAGCAAAACCAAAGAACAAAGGCTTTTTTAATATTAATCCTGTTGCCAAGAAGAAAACAAAAATAGAAGAGACATTAGAAAAGATAGATGCCTATGATCCAGAATCAATTCCAAGTAACCTAAGTGAGTACTTGCCTTTTGAATGTGGGCGAGGATCAAATAAACTAATACAGAAGCAAGATAGAATTTTGAAAGCTGAAAAGATAAAGTATAGAAGCGAAAGAATATCAAAGTGCAAGCGATGCAGTTTAGCAGAAGAAGCGCAAGAGCCAATATTAACGAGCATTGGAAAGTATAATATATTTGTAATCGGCGAAGCGCCAGGAAGACGAGAAGACATTGGAGTACAAATGAGAGATGGTTCAATTAAAAGAATGGGATTTATTGGTCCCGCTGGCGATTTGCTTTGGAGTACTTTAGCAAAGTATAATATCAATAGATCGGATGTATATGTTTCAAACGCCTGTAGATGCTATCCTTCAAAAACAAAGACGCCGAAAGAAGATCATATACAAGCATGTCTTCCTTGGTTAATGGATGAATTAAAGAAGACTAAATGCAAACTCGTTCTTGCTTGTGGTAACATTTGCTTGAAAGCATTTACAGGAAAGGATGGAGGCATTACTACATTAGCAGGGCAAAGACAATGGATTAAATCTTTAGAAGCATATGTAGTTTGGAGCCTTCATCCATCTGCGGTATTGAGAAATCCAAGAAATAGAGAACTGTTTGAAAAAGGAATCGAAGAGTTCAGCAAAGCATTTAAGGAAGCGACAAAATGAAAAAAGAAGTTATTAAGAAATCGAAAGACTTATTTAAATCTCTTGATATTTTAAACCAAAGAGATTTAATCGAAGCAATTAATGAAATAAGAAAAGAACTTCACAAGTATAGTCCATTTAAAAATGAGCCTGTTGATTGTGTGCAGTGGATTAAATCAGACATGGTTCATGCAAATGATTATAATCCAAATTCTGTAGCTCCTCCAGAAATGAAACTGCTTGAAAGATCAATATGTGAAGACGGCTATACGCAACCAATTGTCGCATGGAGAAATGAACAAGATATATTCGAAGTAGTAGACGGCTTTCATAGAAATAGAGTCGGCAAAGAATCAAAAGAAGCGAAGAAAAGAATTTTAGGTTATCTTCCTCTTGCTATTATAAATCATGAAAGAGAATCAAAATCAGATAGAATAGCGGCAACTATTAGACATAATCGCGCAAGGGGCAAACATCAGATAGAAAAGATGTCTGATATTGTCTTAGAATTAAAAAGAAGAAATTGGGACAATGAAAAAATTTCAAGAGAACTTGGAATGGATGAAGATGAAATTTTGCGCTTGTGTCAAATAACAGGGCTTATCGAATTATTTTCAGATCAAGAATTTTCAAAAGCATGGGATGTTGAAGGAGAAGTAACCGAATCTGATTTTGAAGAGTTGAGCGATGATGTAGACGATTTTAAAGAAGAAGATAAAGAATTTAGAACAGTAAACACGAGTGATGAAAATAGGATTTTCCACACATATGAAAAATGGGAATGTTATAAGGCTGGTTTTTATAATACTACAATGCATGGAAAAACTAAAAGCGAGTGCGAAGAAGAGTATAAAAAGTTTTTATCTAACCCAAAGAAATTTGCTGCTACACTTGAACATGTTATAAAGGAGTGGAAACATTCTTGCGAACACTACCTAACAAATAGCGCCATGAACAGAATAGCATGGCTTGGACAAGCTGCCATGTGTTATGCTACAGGTATTCCGTCTACATTTAGAGGTGGATTTTCTCTAATGTCTGAGAAACAACAGAACGAAGCAAACGAAGTTGCTCTAAAATATTTGAATAAATGGCTTAAAGCTAATGACCGTGAAGAAGTTACCATGGACGAAGCTTATGCAAATAGACAATCTGACATTTATTAATGGCGGTTTATTATGGGTGTAAAAAGATATAAAAACTACAATGTATTAACGGCTTCAAGAGAAAGAGTTAAAATAGTATTTGATAATTTTGAGAGAATCTATGTTGCTTTTTCTGGCGGTAAAGACAGTAGTGTTATGTTTCATCTTGTTATGGAAGAAGCAATGCGTAGGAAGCGAAAAGTTGGAGTCATGTATATAGACTTTGAAGCACAATATGCAGAGACTATAAAACACGCAAAAGAAATGTTCAAGATTTACAAAGAGTATATTGATCCGCATTGGATTTGTATTCCAATGCTTTTAAGAAATGCTGTTACAAATTATGAGCCGAGATGGGTTTGTTGGGATGAAGAAAAGAAAGATATTTGGATAAGAGAAAAGCCAAATTATCCATATATAAAAACAGAAAAAGACTATCCGTTTGGCGTTGCTAAGATGGAGTTTGAAGAGTTTATTGTTTGGGTTGGAGAGTGGTATAGCCAAGACAAACCTACTGCTGCTTTTATTGGAATCAGAGCACAAGAAAGTCTCCATAGATATTGTGCTATTGCTACTTGGGAAAAAAGAGATTTAATGTTCAACAACTATAGATGGACAACAAAAATAGCAGATAATGTTTATAACGTATATCCTATTTACGATTGGCTTACTCAAGACATTTGGAAGTATCACGCTAAATATCCAGAAAAACCTCACAATAAAATATATGATAAGATGCAAATGGCGGGTGTCCCTTTATCGCATCAAAGATTGTGTCAACCATTTGGAGACGATCAGAGAAGAGGATTGTGGCTTTATCATATTTTAGAACCGAATACATGGTTTAAATTAGTTGCAAGAGTAAATGGAGCAAATTCTGGAGCGCTTTATGTTCAAGAAAATGGCAACATTAGTGGTTATAATAAAATAACAAAACCTGATAACCATACATGGAAAAGCTTTTGTAATTTGCTTCTGCAAACAATGCCGAAGAAAACGAGAAGTCATTACACGCTTAGATTTAAAAAGTTTATTCACGGGTGGCACAGAAGGGGTTATCCGATTATTCCAGAAGAAGCACCGCCAGAACTTGAAAGTAAATGCTGGGCTCCATCATGGCGTAGAATGTGTAAAGTATTATTAAGAAATGATTATTGGTGTAAAGGTCTTGGACAGGCACAGCCAAAAAGCGATGCTTATCAAAAGTATAAAGAGATTGTTAGAACAAGAAGAATGCAAATGAAAGAAGTTAAAAAGACACTACCAGAAGAACAAAAAACTACTATTCATAAAATTAGAAAACAAAGAAATAGTAATTATAGAATGGCAAACTTTTTCAGAGGATAAACTCCAAACTGTTACGTGAATATAAGCAATCTTTATTTTTCTAAATTTCTTTATTATAATAAGTAATAAGAGGAAAGTTTAAATTATGCCGCTTCAAACTACATACAGACCAAAGACATTAGATGAAATTGTTGGTAATGTAGATATGGTCAATAGTATTAAGACAATCTTTTCCAGAGAAAAAGACTTGCCACACGCTTGGTTGTTTATGGGTCCAAAAGGAAGCGGCAAGAGCACAACAGGAAGAATCGTTGCAGAGAAGCTTCTTGGTATGCCTATCGATGAATGTCCAGACTTCTATCAGATTGATGGTGGAGATGTTAAAGCAGATACCATTAAGGAATTGAAAAGAAGTATCTCTTATAAACCATCTGTTGCAAAGTGTAGGGTTTGGCTTATCGAAGAATGTTTTCCTGCTGGAACTATGATCGAAACGCCAAGCGGCAATATCCCAATTGAACAAATTAAAGTTGATCAAGATATTGTTTCTTTATATGGCAAAGATAAAGTTGTCGCTGTATCGCAAAATAAAATATCTTTTGATAGACTTATTAAATTAACTTTTTCAGAAGATAGAAATATTTATACAACTAAAGATCATTTATTTTTTACTTCAAAGGGATGGGTAGAAGCGCAAAACCTTACTTCTGATGATATAATTTATCCGCTTGATTCTGAATTTATAGGAATAACAAATGAGAGAAATCAAATATTGCGCGACGTGCAACAAAGTAATTCGGAAATGGCAGAAATATTGCTCCAAAGAATGTCACAATTTATCAATGACAAAATCTCGGTCTTTATGTTTGATATGCGGCAAGCCTGTCAAAAAATTGGGGAATCGATTTTGTGGGAGGAAATGTGCCAACGAGAATTTGCGGCAGCATCCAGAATACAGAGCGACATGCAATACAGAACAAGCCAGAAAAAAACGCAGCAAGAGCGTAGCAAAAGCTTGGAAAAATATGTCTCAAGAAATGAGAGATTATATAGGAGAGAAACATTCCAAGCGAATGAAAAAGAAAAATCCCATGTTCAATTTAGAGTATGTAGAAAAAATGAAATCTACAAAAGAGACAAATGGAACATTGCACCTGTGCCCTGTTCCTCGTGGAGGGAATGGGGAGTTCACAAAGCCACAAGTCTTATTGTCAAAAGCATTGAATTGGCCTATGGAAGTTGCTATTCCGCTTGGTGGAAGATTTCCTGGCTATCCAACTTGCTACAAAGTAGATATTGGCAACAAGAAACTGAAGCTTGCAATAGAAGTAGATGGAAAGAGTCACGGTGCGAAAAAAATTATATTGAGAGATATAAAGAAAACAGCAAAACTAAAGGAATTAGGCTGGCAAATTCTGAGATTTACAAACGAGGAAATAATGACGAATGTTTCCAAAGTATTATCGGAGATAAAGAAAAAGATCAAGGATATGTAATTTGTTATGATTTGCAAGTTAAAAATCATCCGTCTTATTTCGCTAACGGTTTACCTGTTCATAATTGCCATATGATAGGCTCTGGCGGTGCGTCCGAGAAGAACATTCCACAGAATAATTTCTTGACAACTTTGGAAGAGCCACCGCCTTGGGTTTATTTTATTCTTTGTACTACAGACCCGCAAAGACTTATCGGAACCATTCATAGCCGATGCCATACATTTAAAGTCAACCCTTTGAATGATACAGAAATGAAAACCCTTCTTCTCAGAACTCTAAAGAAAGAAGATGTTGGCTCATTTCCAGATAAAGCTATTCAAGCAATTATAGATACTGCCGATGGCTGTCCGAGAGATGCTTTGAAAATACTGGACCAAGTAATCGATCTTGAAGATGAAGCGATCATAACAGCTATTAACAGTTTTACGCCGCTTGAAGCAGAGATAAAGGATTTATGCCAGTCATTAGCGAACGGCGAATCCTGGGCGCGAATCAAAGATATTATATACAAGATAAAACAAAAGGGAGAAGATGCAGAGAACGTTCGCCGAGCAGTCATAGGATACATTACAAAGATAGCTCTTTCATCGGATCAAAAGAAAAAGAAAAGAGGGGATGAAGACCCGATGATAAGATTGACAGATGTTTATGAAGCCTTGAAAACTGTTACTTATGCTAACGGATGGGGAGATATTGTGTTTCCATTGTATCAATTGAGTGCAGGATAATTAATATAGAAGGGAGGTGATTAAATGAAGAAAGCTTTTTCTATCGTTATTAGAAGTAAAGAGACTGAAATGGCTGATGGCAAGTTGGTGGCGTCTATCAAGGATGCTGTTACTAAAGCTGTTGGCGGGGACGTCAAGGTAGTTGTTAAGCGCACCAAAGAACTTGATCCTGTAAAGTAAGGAGTAATTAAGTTCAACTATTTGCTTATGCCAAGTCTAATTCTTGGCATAAGCAAACTATGCCGCTGTAGCTCAATAGGTTAGAGCGTAGTCTTTATAAGGCTTTGGTTCCTGGTTCGAGTCCAGGCAGCGGCACCAAAAGAAAAGGAGAAGTAATGTCTGTTGACTGGACTAATTTTGATTATGAAAACGAAATTAAAATCAATTTAGATAGTCTTGAACTAAACAATCAAGATAATCCAGAATTGATTATGAAGTATGCAAAAGAGAAAACAAAAGTCTCTAAAGATTTAAGAGACAAGAAAGAGGAGATGGCAGTATATGAAGCCAAACTAAGGATAACTACTATTAATTTGGCTAATAAAAAAATGACAGTATCGGAAGTAGATGCAGAAATTAAAATTGATGATAAGTATCAAAAGCTGGTAGCTGAAATCAATGTTCTTGAATACGATTTGGAATTGTTGAAAGAATGCATAAATGTTTTCAGAGCAAGAAGCGATTCTCTTCGGGAAGAGAGAGAACTTCTTGCTCTTGGCTATTGGGCAACTACTTCTAAAACACAAGGCGTAAGGAAAGTTCAGCTTGAAAAAGCAGATGAAGAAACGAGGAATGCAGTTAATCAAAGAAGGAGAAAATAACTATGAGGTAATTTAATGGCCTCTAAAAATGCCAGAAAGAAAAGAAATGCTTGCAAGGGAAAGAAAAAATATGCTTCAATAGAAGAAGCAAAAGTAGCAATCAAAGAGATTTATAAAAAGAAAGAATCTGTTTTAGTGTGGAAGTTAAGCCCTTATTATTGTGAGTATTGCAAAGGAATACACATAGGACATCGGCCACACAAACATGCATGTAAATGATTAAATAAAAGGAGCAAGAATTATTATGGCAAAGCCAAGTTGGAAAGAGCGAAGAGAGAAGCTAAAAAACAAAACCAAAGACAGCGCTGAGAACAGAGAAGGAAAAGCATCCACTATTCTTTCCTTCAAAGCATTAGGAGATCGTGAAGTTAAGTGGGTAGATAAAGTAAAGCATGGCAGGGAACCAAATAAGTTTGATATTCTACCGTTTGAAGTTTCGATGGATTGGTATGAAACAATGCGGAAGTTCTCAGGCAAGCCGACCGGTCTTGTTCCTGGTGATGTAGATTATAAACTTGAATTTGCTATTCACAACGGAGTAGGACCAGAGCAACAGAAGACACTTTGTCTTCTTGAGACATTTGGCTTGCCTTGCCCTGTATGTGAAGAGAGAGCAAGACTGCTTGACAACCCAGAAGAAGACCCGGATGGAAAACTTGCTGAAGGCTTGAAGCCAAAATGGCGTTGCTTGTATAACATCATTGATCTTAATGCTGATGATGAAATTAGATTGTGGGAGCACTCCTATCATCTATTTGAAAAAATCCTCATGGGTGAAGTCTACATGGGTGAAAAAGGATTGGAGTTATTTTGGGATTTGGAAGATGGTAAAACAGTAGAGTGGCGCGGCAAAGAAGAGAAGCTCGGTAAATTTCCTTTTGTTAAAGCGGATCGTGTTGATTTTGCAAAGCGAAGTTCTTATGAGGACTCTATTCTTGATGAAGTCTATCCATTGGATCAATTACTTGTAATTCCTACTTACGATCAATTGACTTCTGTTCTTACTGGTGGCACTGGAGATATAACCAAAGCCCATACAAAGAACAAAGAGAAGAACCAAAAGAAAGACGATAAGGAAAGCAAAGAAAGCAAGGAAGAGAAAAAGCCTAATCGGAGCAGTCGATTCAAGAAAGAAGAGAAGCAAGAGACAGAAGATGAAGGCTCTTTCCCGCCTGATGATAATGAATGCAAATGCCCTAAGAAAAGAGAATTTGGCGTAGACTTCAATCAGCATCCTGAATGTAATGAGTGTGCGGATGAAGATTACAATGCTTGCGAAGAAGCATTTAATAATCCGCAAGATGAGCCGGAGCCAGAACCGGAGCCAGAACCAGAACCGCAAGTACAGCGCAGACAGAGAAAGCCTGTCACAAAAGAAGAAAGTAAACCAGAACCAGAAACTACAACTCGTAGACGACGGCGATAACTTATGACAGACCCCCCAAATAAAATAGGGGTAATAGTTAAAGGCCCTGGAATTTCTACTACAGAAGCATTAGAAATTGCCAGGGCCAGAGGCTATAAAATTACCCTACCAACACTAATAAAATGGCTTGCCAAATATGGCATCGGCAAGAAAGTATTTGGCCGATGGTATGTGGACAAGGATAAGTTTTTATATTTTTTGAGATATGGCAATCATGGAGAATAAAATTAGATGGCAGAACTTATTCAAAAAAGACGAAGACGAAGTGCGGCGGCAGAGCAGATAGAGAATAGAGACAGAACAAAAGAGAATGAGCCAGAAGAGTATGTAGGTCCAGACCCTAAAAAGATAACAGAAGATAGATTGATTCCTTCTGGCTCTACTTTGGTCAACTGTGCTTGTAGCGACAACCCAAAGGGAGCCTTTGCTTTAGGCTCTATCAATACTATTCCAGGCAAATCTGCTTCTGGAAAAACTGTATTGATGCTAACTATGCTTGCGTGTTGCGCTGTCGATCCTAAGTTTAAAGAATATGAATTTATTTATGATGATGGGGAGCAATCTCTTTCTTTTGATCTTGATTATTTATTCCCTCCGTTAGCACCAAAAGACCCAGAAGACCTTACTTCAGGTAGATTGAAAGCACCGAACTATGACGATGGAGAACCAGTTCCTTCTGAGACTATCCAAGATTTTAAAGGCAATATCTTAATTAAATGTAAACAGAGAAGACCTTTTATTTGGGTTTTGGATAGTCTTGATTCTCTAACTTCCGATGAAGAAATGGAAAGAGAATATAAGAACGCTATCAAAAACGCTAAGAGTGCAGAAGCGGTAACAGAACTTAAAGGATCATATAAAGCAGAGAAAGCAAAGCATATAGGAGAAGCTTTGCGAATGATTAATGGCAATATAAAGCGCACAGATAGTGCTCTATTTATTATTCAGCAAACAAGACAAAGATTTAAAAGTGGTTTTGGCCAGACTGATTGGGTAACTTCTGGCGGGGATGCTCCGTTCTTCTATTCATTTCATCAACTGTATCTTAATTCAATTAAAAGTATTACAGAAGAAGCAATGAATTTAAAACATAAGATAGGGAGTATGGCGCAAATTGAAGTTATTAAAAATAAGCTTACAGGAAAGAAAAGAAAGAGCGGAGTTGTAATTCCTATCTATGAATCTTATGGTCTGCATGATGTTGAATCTTGCATTGACTTCTTAAAATTAACAGAGCATTGGGCAAGCGATACAAAAGGAATTGTAGCAAAAGAATTTGATATAAAAAAGAGTAAAGATAATTTGATAGAGTATATCGAAGATAATAATCTACAAGATAAGTTGCAAGATATTGTTGGCTCTGTTTGGAAAGAAGTAGAAAAAATGCTTATGTTTAAAACTCCAAGGAGATTTTAAATGAGCAGTAAAAATAATACTCTGACATTAGCAGACTATAAACAAGCTGCTAAAATTTTGAAGTGTGAAGTTGCCGCTATTCAAGCGGTAGCAAAAGTAGAAGCGCCGAATGGAGGATTCTCTGAAGATGGCCTTCCTGTTATTCTATTTGAAGGCCATTGGTTTTCTCGTTTAACACAACATAAATATGATAGAGAGTATCCGACTATTTCTTATCCTAAATGGACAAAGAAATTCTATGGTAAGAATCAAAAAGAAGAATGGAAGAGATTAAACGCAGCAAAATTATGCAATCCAGCTTGTGCTTATATGTCTGCTTCGTGGGGCAAGTTTCAAATTCTCGGAGTTAATCATGCTTATTGTGGCTTTGCAGATGTTTACGATTTTGTAAATGCAATGGAAGATTCTGAAAGAGAACATCTAATTTCTTTCTGTAACTACATTAAGAATGTAGGTCTTGCCTATGAGCTACAAGACAGAAATTGGAATGACTTTGCTTATAAGTATAATGGGCCAGAGTATAAAAAGAATGGATATGCAGAGAAACTTTATGATGTATATTATAATAGAAAGTAAAAAAGTAAATGTCTAAACTTATATCTATTACTTCAAAAGAACTTGCAGAGTTAAGAGAGAAGCAATTTAAAAAGCAAGATGGCAAGTGTGCTATTCTTGGAGTTTGTATTGATAAAGCCGAGTGTGTACTGGATCATAAACATAAACTTAAATCAGAAGAGTGTGGCGGTAAAGATAGACTTGGTTGTTTAAGAGGCGTCATTCATAGAAACGCAAATTCATTTGAAGGTAAATTAGAAAGAAGTTGGCGCAGATATGGATTACATAAAGTAATATCTCTTCCAGAACTATTAAGAAGATGTGCTGATTATATAGAACAACCACCAATTAAGGAGTTGATAATCCATCCTAATGAAAGAAAGATAGAGCGCAAGAGAATAACAATTCCTGAATACAAAAGAATTTGTAAGTATTATTTTTTGGCGTTTCCTAAAAGAAAAGCTTTGCCTAAGTATCCAAGATTTGGTTGGAATGAAACATGGAAAAAGATTTATCAGAAAGTATATCCGTTTATTTGTAGGAATAAGTTTTCTAAAGAAGAAAAAGAACTGATTAAAAAAGCGAAAGAGGCAATGAAGAAATGAGCCAATAAGATGCTTTAAAACAAGCAGCAAAAGAAAAACAGCAAATTGATTCTATTGTTTATAAATACTTTGTTGATATTGGGGAATTAAAAGCAGCAAATATTTTTCAAGCAGTAACATATGCGTATTGGATTGTTGCAGGAGATCCAACTATAGAAAAACCAAAAGGAATTTTAGATTTAAAAGACTTAATAAAATGAAATTTAAGCAATTCAAAATCCAAAACTTTATGTCATGGGAGAAAGAGACTTTCGATCTTTCTCCCAATGTCAATATAATTTGCGGTGTTTCTGATAAAGGCAAATCGGCAATACTTAAAGGACTTAAATGGCTTAAAGATAATGATCCAAGCGGAAACGAATTTGCTTCTGATTGGATAAAGAAGAAAAAGAAAAATGGCGATTTTGAATTAACCGGCGAGTGTATATTTACTGTTGTATTTGAAGACGGAACAGAGATATCAAGAGTCAAAGGACCAAAGTCAAATGAATATAGAATATCTACATTAACAAAACCACTTGAAGCAGTAGGAACAAGAGTACCAGATGAAGTATCTAATCCCTTGAATATGAGCGAGATTAATTTTCAAGAGCAAGACAATCCACATTTTCTTGTAGGAGATAAGCCAGGAGAAATAGGCAGGAAGCTAAATCAAATTGCTTCGCTTTCAGATATAGATACATCATTTAGAAATGCTGATAGTGAAATAAGGGATACAAGAGCAACAATAAAAAGAGAAGAAGCAGAACTAATAAGAGCAGAACTACAAGTAGAAGATTTTAATTGGGTTGATTCTGCTGAAAAAGAATTAACGGAACTTGAGCAAATAGAATCCAGTTTATCTATTATTAGAAATGATGAGCAGAGATTAAGAAATGGTAAAAGCAAAATAATAGAACTTCAAAAAGAGATAGACAGATATAAACCACTTACAGTAAATGCCAAGAAAGAAATCGAACAACTTATATCTTTGAAGCAAGAAATATCTACTATAGAAAACAAGATAGCAGAATTAGAATCAATAGAAAATAAGATAGCTGATTTAGAAGATGAAATAGAAAGAGCAAATTCTATTGTTAAAGCAAAAGAAGATATATCTTTATTGCTAAAGCAAAGAAATGAAATTGATTCTCTTAGAAAAGAGATAGACCAATTTATAGAAATAGAGAATAAAATAATTGATGCCAAAGAAGAGTTAGAGAAAGCAGAAAAAGAATATAAGAAAGTGGCTACAGAATATAAACTGATGGCACCGAAGGAATGCCCTTTGTGCGGAGGAGACTGGAAATGAAAAAACCTTCCGCACTACTTGCTTCTGATTGGCACTGGAGAGAAGATACCCCTACTTGTCGTGTAGATGATTTCATGCAAGCGCAAATAAATAAAGCAAAGTACGCTAATCAGATATGCGACAAATATAATATTCCCTTATTAATCGCTGGGGATGTCTTTAATTATTGGAAGCCTTCTCCCGAGCTACTTCGCATTGCTCTTGAATATATGCCGGAATTTATTTGTATTCCAGGTCAACATGACAACCAAAACCATAACTTGGAGCTATTTAATAAGTCCGGCCTTGCAGTATTACAAGAAGCAAACAAAGCAGAAGTTATTTTAAATCATGAAACAACAATAGATTGCGATGGTTTTAAAGTAGTAGGTTTTCCTTATGGAATAGAGCCAAAACCAAGAAGAAAGAGAAGAGACGAAGAGCCATATATTTGTCTCGTTCATATGCAAATCAGTTTAGAAAAAGCAATGTTTGAAACCAGAAATGCGTATGACATTTTGGAAGAGTTAAAAGGATACGACTTAATTCTAAGCGGAGACAATCATACAAGATTCGATATAGAAGTTAATAACAGAAGGATTGTCAATGCTGGTTCTGTAATGAGAATGGATGCAGATCAGATCGACCATCAGCCATGCTTTTATCTTTGGTATGCAGAAGATAATTCCATTGAAGAGATAAAAATACCAATAGACAAATCGGTTGTTGTTAGGACTCATATCAATGTACAAAAAGAGATGGACGAAAGAATAGATACTTATATCGATTCGATGAAAATGGATTACTCCATTAAATTAAATTTTAGAAAGAATATGCAAGAGCATACAAATGCGAATAAGACAGAAGATAATGTAAAAAATATTATATGGAGGTGGATGCAACAATGAGTAATAAATATCATTCTGTAACAGTAGCAATTGAAAAGGGATTAAAAGAAGAAGATATAAAACCTATTGTCGATGCCATTAAAATGATTAAAGGAGTTATCTCGGCAGAAGGAAATATAGCAGATGCTACTTTGTATATTGCAGAATCCAGAGCAAGACATGAAATACAACAGAAGATTGTAGATATTGTTTTTAAATAAAGGAAATAATAATGGATAACAAATTAGCAGAAAAACTTCTTAAGATGAAATCTGTAGTTGATAAAGCCGATACTGCAAAGTCCAGAGCAGAAGGTGCTTTATCTGCTATTATGCAAGACCTTGAAAAAAGAGATAAGATAAAAACAGTAGAACAATTATCTAAACTAATAGACGAAAAAGAAGCATCGTTAAAAAAACTTGAAGTCAAATTTGAAAATGGTGTTCAATCTCTTGAGAGGAAGTATTCATGGGATACGATTCAACTTCAAGGCTAAGGTCTAAATTAGATAGAGCAAAAGGAAAAAGAGATGCTATATTAGAGCAAGTAAAAAGTTATAAGATATCAATAGAGAAAAACAAAGAGCATTTGATAAACTGTCAAAAAGCACAAACTATAATCCAGTTGATAGCACTTCAAACTCAATCTTTGTTAGAATTTAGATTGAACGAATTAGCTTCTCTTGCTATGACAGCCATCTTTCGAGAAGATGCATATGAATTAAAACTCAGATTCGATATTAAAAGAGGCAGAACAGAAGCATCTCCTTTGTTTGTTAAAGATGGCAAAGAAAGAAGACCGATGTATGGGACTGGTTTTGGTATTGTAGATGTGGCATCTTTTGCGCTTCGGCCAACCCTATGGTCTTTAGAAGAACCAAAGAAAATGAATTGCTTTTTATTCGATGAACCATTTCGCCATCTTAATTCTGCTGCTGGCAATCTGCATAAACGAGCGGCTAAAATGGTAAAAGAGATAAGCGAAAAACTTAGCTTGCAAATTATTATCGTTACACAAAATGATATATTGTGTGAGGCAGGAGATAAAGTTTTCCATATAGATAAAAAGCTTGATAAAAGCTACGTCAAAAAATAGCCAATCGTCTTTTATTTTTTCAAAAAATCTTATTATAATAAGCTGTATACCATATGATTAATCGCTCATTGACAAACGATGGAGGTGCTTTATGAAACGCGGTTGGTAAAAGCCAACCAAACGATTTCAAAATCCATTAAATAGGAGGGGTAAGATTAATAGTATAGAATACATATGGAGCCGCAAGGTGACACTGGCCCTTGATCGGGCTCCGCTCTTCTTCGCAAACTATAATCTTCATATATGAAGATTCAGAGCGACCGGCTGATGTGCCTATAATGCTCTACCTACCTGCGAACTTTGCTTCGTAGGTAGAAGGAGAAATTAAAGGTATAGTAATGATATGGAGGACTGGCCTATGATTTCAGCTTTGTTTGTGGAGAAAAATGGCGTCTATTTCGGACTCAATTTTGTCGATCCTTGGGACGTGGGCAGAGACGCAAGAAAATATGTAGGATTCAATCCTGTTGTTGCGCATCCACCATGCCAGAAGTGGGGGAAGATGGCTAAGGTGAATTTCACTCGATGGGGAGGCAAGCACAACGTGCCGTGGTTAGATGGTGGCTGTTTTTATGCAGCGCTTGCCGCCGTAAGAATCAACGGCGGTGTATTGGAGCACCCTGCACAAACATATGCTTGGAATTTCTTCGGTTTAACGAAGCCAAAAAAAGGCGCGTGGGTGAAGTCTGTTGATGGTATCGGTTGGACTTGCGAGGTCTGGCAGTCGGCTTATGGTCACAAAGCGAACAAGGCAACATGGCTTTATTACGTCGGCAAGGTAGCGCCGTTTGAACTCAGATGGGCGCGCCCTATGGGCGCATATCAGATTGGTTTCCACGATCAGCGTGGAAAAGATCGCAACAAGCCGACCTTAGGCAAGAAGGAAGCGAACGCAACACCCATCGCTTTCAGGGACGAACTTTTGAGGCTCGCTGAACATTCGCGGCAGGCCGCGTAACGACCAGAAAAGCAAAACTAAAAGGAGAATATAACTTGAATAAAATTGATCTAAGTAAAGCAAAAGTAATTTCAAATCCAAGACCAGAGCCAAACGTATTTGAAAATGTAAATGCTTCGTGTTCTTTCTGTAGTAGTTATGTTCCGCAAGTTGTAGAAATTCCAAATGTTAGAGAGTTTGATATATTCAAAAGTCGTGTTTTTATTTGCCGTTTATGTCTTGATAGACTTTGCAACCAATTAGACAAAGCAATGGTAAACTCCTTCACAGAAAAAGGATAAACAAAAATGACAGAAGAACTTTTGATAATGTTTATTTGCGGACTTATCATAGGATGGTTTTTCAAAGAAGGATATGAAGAAATGAAAAAGAAGAGGAATAGTTAATGGATAAATTTATGCCAGGATTTGTCAATGCAAATACTTTAGACGAAGCATATTTCATGCTTCTTTCTTGTTGTTGGAAATACGGAATTAAATATGAAATTACAGAAGGCAGTATGAAAGGAGATTACAGACTTGAACTTCCTGTTGCTGCTGGTATTATTCAATTTCCACATACAAGACCGCTTGCGCCGATTATGCCTCAAGGAGTATCACCAACAACTACAGATGAAAAGATAGAGCAATACTTTGCCAACTATCTTATGGACCCTAATCTATCTACTAATGAAGAGTATAGATACGCTACTTGGATCAATGGCAAGGTGCGAAATGTTTATTCTAATAAATACGAGTCTCAACTTGAATGGAGCATTCGGCATTTAAAAGAAAAAGGATACGGTAATAACCATCCTTTTATTACTGTAGGCGATCCAGATACTAACTTTGGATATGACAAGCCATATAAAAATGAAACGGAACGTAGGACTTCTCCGTGCCTTAGGGGTATAGATATCAAAGTGAAAGAGAATAAAGTTTGTCTTGGTATCATTTATCGATCATGGGACTTGTATTGCATAAGTGATGATTCAGAAGTATTAACAAACAACGGATGGAAAAATATAAATACAATAAACCAAAATAAAGATACTGTTTGTTCATTAAATTTAGATAAATGGCAACTGGAATATTGCGATATTTCAAACATAGTTAAGTATCCAGTTGTTAATGAAACAATGTACCATTTAAAAACGGAAAGAGTTGATCAACTTGTTACCGCTAATCATAGAGTTTTACATAAATATGTAACGCATTCAGGACGCAAAAGAATCATACAAGAATATCAATATACTCAAGCGGAAAAAATCCAACCAAAAGATGGATCTTTTATACCATTAGCAGCTCCGTATTTTGGAGGATCTTGGTCTATAGGATCTGACAAGGCATCGTTACTCGGATGGGTTTTGACAGATGCTTCTTATAAACAGGATTGCAATGCGATAGAAATATATCAAACAAAAAAGAAATATCATAAAGAAATTAGAGATATTTTAAACAAATTAAACATCAATTTTTCAGAAAGATTTGTTGAAACAACAAAATATAAAATTGCCAACAAGGAATATCCAAATGGTATTAATGTTGAAAGTTATGTTTTCTATATACCTGTAGAATATTCTAAATGGATTTTTAATCTAATTCCAAAAAGAGAACCTATAGAAAAATTATTGGATTTGGTTTATGAAGACAGAAAAGCTTTGTTTGACACCATGATTATGGCAGACGGATCTATCAGAAGCGATACAAACAAAATATTTTATTCAATTAAAAAAGATAGACTTCAATGGTTCCAAAAGTTATCTTATTCATTAGGATATCACTCTATCATAAATGAAGGCGATGGAGCAATTTATCTTTCAAAAAGAAAAGAGTCTATGATTCAAAGGCAACATTTTGATAACAATGGTTTGAAAAAACAAAATTATAGTGGTTTTGTTTGGTGTGTAAATAATAAAAATACTAATTTTGTTATGCGAAGAAACAACTTAATCTCAATAACTGGTAATTGCGGCTTTCCAGAAAACATGGGCGGCTTTACTTTGCTTAACGAATACATTGCAAATGAATTAGGAGTTGAGCCAGGGCCGCTTACTTTTTATAGTCAAGGACTTCACTGTTATGGTTTTCAAATTGATATAGTGAAAGAATATTTAAGGAAAGAATAAATGGTAAAAATTATTGGATCAAGCAATTTTAAACTTGGCGATAAAGTAATTGTAAAAAGTACTTTACAAAGAATGTGGCAGCGCAGAGAAGCAAAACCAGGCAAACCATTAAAGAAATATAAATCATGGGAAGAAAAACCAATCGAAGAAAGAATTGGTTTGTTTATTGGATATAGAACACTTTCAAATGGCTTTATCGAATGGGAAGATGAAGTTGGCAATATCTTTTTTCCAAAAGAATATTTTAAAGCAGCTCTTGTTGTTTTTTCAGAAAGAGAAAAACCAGTATTGGTCAACTATTCTAATTTGGAGTTAGTACAATAATGAGACTATCCTGGGATAAATACTTTTTGGCTATGGCTAAACTTGCTGCTTCTCGTTCTGGTTGTAATAGTAGACCAACAGGAGCAGTTATTGTATTTAACCATAGGATATTAGCAACAGGATACAACGGAAGTCTTCCTGGTCAACCACAATGCACTGATGATGGAGATAAGTATTGCCTTAGAAGATTGACACTTCCAGATGATAGCGGATCGATAAAATACCAAGAGTGTAGATCTATTCATGCAGAACAAAACGCTATCAATCAAATGGCAATGCAGTCAAGTGAAATTCCGTTTGGTTCAATTTTATATTGTACTCTCGAACCGTGCATTATTTGTTTAAAAAATATTGCTTCTGTAGGAATTAGAGAAGTTATTTTTGAATTAGAATACGAAAGCAACGATAAGAAAAGAGATAGTTTTTGGAAAGACAAGTTTAAAGAGTACGGAATAAATGCAAGACAAGTAACTTTATCTAATGAAGATAAAGATTTAATTATTGAAATAATGCTTTACAAAACTTCTACAAGGAGATTGTAAATTGACAACAGCAGCAATAATCCAAGCGAGGATGGGCAGCAGTAGACTTCCCGGCAAAGTAATGATGGAAGTTTTAGGCAAGCCGATACTTCAATGGATGATAGATAGAGTTAAGCAAGCAAAGTGTTTAGATAAAATTATTGTAGCAACGACTGTAAACAGTCAAGAGATAATTTATTATTGTAGAGATAATGGAATTGATTTTTTTGTTGGTAGTGAAGAAGACGTAATGCAAAGAGTAATTTGTTGCACTACGTTTTACAACATTGATACTATTGTTGATGTTACTTCAGACTGTCCACTTTTAGACCCACTTCAAATAGATAAGTTGCATGAAATTTATAAACGCTATATAACTCATATTTTATATGATGTGCATGTAAGCAATATAAATCCAAGATCATGGTTTGATGGTAGCGATATTCAAATATACAATACAGAAGTATTGAAAGAAATAAACAAAAGAGTTAATGGAAGTTTTCGTCAACATACAGGATGGAACTTAATTAGATTAGCTCCAAAATTTACTGTATTTAAAAATCTTGCAGCAGAAGGAATTTATAATTGGCCAGGATTGAGATTGACGTTAGACTATAAAGAAGATTTTGAAGTTATCAAAACTCTCATAGAGCATTTTGTTTCTCAAAATAGATGGGAAACAATTACAGTAGATGAAATTGTAGATTTCATACTTGACAATCCACAAATACTTGTCAACAGAAAGTTGCAGTCAAAACAACCAGGAGAATAAAAATGAATAAATTTACCGTTGGTCTAATAGGTGCAGGGTCAATCGGTGGTTTAAAACTGGATCATTTAGATTCTCCAAATACAGAATTTCCATTGACTCATGCCCATGCTGTTTATTCTGATCCTAATTTTGAACTTACATGGGTAAGAGATGTAGATGAAGTAAAAGCAGAACGAGCAGCAGATAAATGGAATTGCAAAATCGCTCTTGGCTTTCATGAAACGATAGCAGATGTTATTGTTATTGCTTCTCCTACTTCTACGCACTTAGCAATGATAGAAGAAATATCAAGACAACATGCAGGACCAAATACCCTACCTAAAGTTATCATCCTTGAAAAGCCAGCAGGACAAAATATCTATGAAGCAACAAGAATAGATTGGCTTTGTAGAGAATCTAATATTCAAGTTATCGTCAATTATGGAAGAAGATTTTCTCAATATATAAGATATGCAATAGAACATATCCAGAAAGAAAATGATATTCAAAGTATTGTCTTTTACTATACAAGGGGGTTTGTAAGGGATGCGAGCCATGCAATCGACATTTTAAATTGGGTAGCAGGAACATTTATAGAAGGAGAGATTGTAGATACAAAACCAATTCTTGATTATAACTCTTCAGACCCTACATATGCAGTTAGATTGAAGTATTCTAAGTGTGATAATATCTTTATTGTTCCTGTTGACGGTAGGAAGTTTGATTGTTTTGAAATGCATCTTTTGACAGGAAAGAGAAGATGGATTTTTGATAATCATTTTTTGAATATATCAACTACTCTTTGTAAAAAAGAAGAAACGTATGGAGATTATTATTCTCTTCCATCAATTCAAGAAAGAGTATCAAGTTGTTTCTTTGAAACTGATTTAAAGTTCTCTTTACGGAATTTATATCAACACGTTTATAAAGTACTTATGAAAGAAGAATACTCTTCTATTTGCAACATGAGTAATGCTTTAAGAGTTCATAATGTGATTGATAAACTATTGATTGATAAAGATAGAAAGGAAAAATTGTGATTGATATTACCAACAAAAGATAT
>MEWG01000046.1:4188-23261 GCA_001773295.1 candidate division WWE3 bacterium RIFOXYD1_FULL_39_9 | reverse complement strand
TTTGTTTATTCTCTTGTAGATGGACAAATGAAGGCTATGTCTGTTTCTTGGCAAGGCAAGGTCGGCAGGAAACAACTTTATAAAGTAAAAACTAAGAATAGAGAAGTTGTTGCTACTTCTAATCATCCTTTTCTTGTTCGAGAATCATTTAAAATTGAATCTCCTAATATTGGAAAAAGGCGCAGTAAAGAAATTGAATATCGTCTTGTCTATAAGGAACTTAAAGACATTAAAGTTGGCGATGTATTAGTTCAAGCCAGTAGCCTGCCAACTTTTGAGGAAAGCAATCCTTATAATATCTCTATAGAAGAGATGGAACTTTTAGGACTTTATCTCGGAGATGGGTATTGTTCTAAGCCGGTAATGATTGGAGACGGCAAAGGATATAAAAGAGGCGGTAGTTTTATTATAGCGGCAAGTCCAAATGCTTCTTATAGAAATTATTATTTAAACATAGTGCAAAAACTTACTGGATCAGAAGGCCACATCGGGAAAAATTGTGTTGCTTTTGGAAGTTCTTCATATGTCAGGCGCATAGATTATCTTGGCTTTAGCGGTACTGCTCATCAAAAAAGAATACCGGAGTGGGTATTCTCGATGCCAGAAGAATATAAGCTTGCTTTACTTAGAGGTTTGATTGATTCTGATGGCAGTATTGATAAGAATGGCAGAGCTTCTTTTGCACTTTGTAATAAAAACCTTATCAAAGACATATGGAGCCTTTGTTTATCTTGTAGTTTGCAAGTCGGAAGTGTTTGTACAAGAGAAAGAGAAGCAACACTTCCGAATGGCAAAAAATTTAATCAAATATATCATATTTTTATGATTTCATGCGCTTCTGATGTTGCTAAAATAGGAACGCATACGACAGTTTATAAAGAAAGAATACAGGCTAATGTTTTTAAAGATAAAAAGCAACTTCTTTCTGCTACTGGAGGCAATTCGAGTTTTGAAAAAATTACTTCTCTTTTAAATACAAATGAGTTTCATTTTGCTAAAGTAGTTGATATAGAAAAGCAAGATGTTCAAGATGTTTATGACATTGAAGTAAATGGTAGCCACAATTTTATAGCCGAAGGCATTGTTGTTCATAACTCAAACCTCAAGGAAGCGCGTCAAGCATTTTATGAAGGAACAGTTCAATTCTATTTAAATATGCTTTGTTCCGAATTAAACAATTGGTTGTTTAAGCCAGAGGATAAATTAGCTATCCGATATGATATGGATAATGTTCCCGCTCTTGAACCAAGATGGGAAAGTAAATGGAAAAGAGCAGAGAACGCGGACTTCCTTACTATCAACGAAAAAAGAGAATTGACTGGTTATGAGAAGTATGAAGGTGGAGATGTAATTCTTGTTCCGATGGGGATGCAAACTCTTCAAATGGCAACTGAAGAAAAAGAAGAAGAAATAGAAAATATTGAAGATGATGCAAAAAAAGTATCTGTAACTGATGAAGAGTTTGAACTTCTAATGGGTTTAAGAGAGAAATGGAATGAGTAAAGTAGAAGTTTTTGAAGACTTAAATATAAATGATTTCCTGAAAGCCGGAAGAGCTAAAATTGGTTCTAATGATGGCTATACAGAGATAGAAGAAGATGGCACTCTTCGCTTTGATGGGGCTGCTGTTGTTTGGGATGATATTAGAATAGTTCCTGGTGTTTTTGATTTTCCTGGCATTGCTGATCCGGTTCTTGATAACTGGCAACCAGGGGGGGCAGGAGCAACATATAAAGTATGGGTATTTGCTCAAAATGACGAAGTACATACTACTGTTCAACTTCCACACAAATATAAAGAAGGCTCAGATATTTATGCTCATGTTCATTGGACACCAAGAACAAGAGGAAATGAAGAAATTGGAAAAACAGTTGCTTGGAAAATAGATGTTTCTTGGTCAAACAATGGAGAAGTATTTCCTTCATCTACAACGTATGATTTAACCGATACTTGTACAGGTACAGATAATTTACACGAAAAGACTTCTGATGTTTTACTTAGTGGCGTAGATAAAAGAATATCTTCGATGCTTGAAATTAGATTATATAGAGATGCAACCGATGATTGGGCAGGAGTATTAGCGGCGCAACTTCCAGCATTTCTTGAATTAGATTTTCATTTTCAAATTGATACAGCAGGAAGCAGAGAAAGTCATAGTAAATAAATGTTTAATGTTTCAGATGATAATGCAGCAAAATATCAAAAGTATTTACTGCGATTAATGGGTAAATTTGAAAGAGGCATGATTCAAAGAATTTATCCAGTTCTTCAATCGACGTATGAAGAAGCATCTAAACTTGTAGAACATGGACAATCTGATTTTTCTATCGTTATAGAAAAACATAGACAAGCAATGCAGAAACAATTACAGAAAGAATATGACAACCTATTAGCTTATTTTGGTACGTTTACTTTTGATCAATTTAAGAAAGCATACCAAAAAGAAATAACAGTTTTAGAGACAAAAGGAATGGAAGATATTTATTGGCAAAATATAAAACAGTGGTCTCAAATAAGTGTTTTATATAAGTCCAGAGAGATATCGAAAACAACGAACAAACTGATACAGTCCTTAATACGAAATGGAATGAGGGCTGGCTTATCTAATGCTGAGATAGTAAACGAGTTGATGGATAAAAGAAAGACTTTTAACAAGGTAAGAGCTACAAGGATAGTAAGAACAGAAACACACTCGGCGGCAAACAAATCAATAGATGAAGCGGTAAGAAGCACCGGCTATGTTCACGATAGAGTTTGGCGGGCAACATTAGATGATAGAGTTAGAGGGGCAAATCCAAAAGATAGATTTAATCATAAAATAGCAAATGGCCAAAAGAGAGATTTAAACACTCCTTTTGATGTATCTGGAGACAAGTTGATGTTTCCAGGTGATCCAAAAGGTAGAGCTGGAAATATTGTGAATTGTCGTTGCGTCACCAGCTATCATACTAAAAGAGCATAGTATTGTGCAAAATGAAGAAGATAAAGATAAAGAGAAAAAGAAATCATGCGACACTTGCGCTTATGTAGGTGTTGCATTTTGTGATAAATGTAAAGATTTCAGTCTTTGGTATCCAGGGGATAACAACAGCGATGAGGAGAAAAAAAGATGAAAAAAGATTCTAATAATTACTTCGGCAAAGGTAACACTCCTCCGCCTTATAGTATTTTGGGTTTGCCTTTGGAAATTAAATCCGATGATGTTTCGGATGAAGGCAAATTCAAAGGATGGGGAAGTACTTTTGGCGGGAAACCAGATAGTTATGGTGATGTAGTTGTAAAAGGAGCATTCAAAGAAACATTAGAAAATGGAGGGAGAAACGGGACTGGAATTGCTATGCTTTATCAACACAATTCCTATGAGCCAATTGGCGTTTGGACCGTAATGGAAGAAAGAGATAAAGGGCTTTGGGTAGAAGGCGAATTAGATTTAAATGTTCAAAGAGCAAAAGAAACACATTCTCTTCTTCGCAAAGGTGCTATGCGCGGCTTGTCTATTGGCTATGATCTTCCAAGACTACCTGATGGAACAAGAGATCCAGGTGCTTGTGAATTTATCGAACAAGTAAATGGTCAATACATTAGAGTATTAAAGAAGATTAATTTATGGGAAGTTTCCCCTGTTACTTTCCCTGCAAATATCCAAGCCACTATTACTTCGGTAAAGGATTTTGAGGGGTGTAAAACCGAGCGAGATTGGGAAAAAGCCTTGAGGGAATTAGGGCTTTCAAAGTCTGCCGCTCAGTATATAGTAAAGTTAATCAAGCCGTCTTTGAGGGAGTCAGGGGCGCAAGATGAAAGCCAAGATGAGCTTGGCGCAATGCTTGCAGAGCTGCGGAATAGAAGTAAACGCGCCTGCGATTTCTAACTAACTTATTTTATTTAAGGAGTAAACAAAATGACTTGGGAAGTAAAAGACGGTTCCACCGAAAGAGAAGATGCAATTAAGAAAAGCCAAAACCCGGAAGTTGTGAAGCAGGTTTTTGCCGAGATTGATCGGCAGAACGATGGTCTTAAAAAGAACTATGAGACTTTGCGAACTGATTATACCGAGCTGAAGCATTTGGTCGGCGAAGTAGAAAAGTCCATCAAGGGTGTCGATCCTTTGCTTAAAGAGCAAGTAAAGAAATTTGAGGAAGCCATTGTCAATCGTCAAGCTGAAATGGACACCTTGAAAGCTGCTCAAGAAACTGCTTCTAAAGAACAGCAGAAACGTATGGATGCCTTGGAGCTTACTTTGCGCCGTCCTAATGGTTCTGGCGATATGTCTCCTGAAGATGTTCGCAAGCTGGAGAAGTCCGCTCTGGATTGGCAGATTAATGTTATGTCCATGCGCGAAGATGGTGCGAAGTGGCATAAAGTCAAAGGTGTAAAAGTCGATGTTGAACTTTTCAAGAAGTATCAACAGGGCTTGGAAGCCTTTATGCGCTCTAATAATGATTTGCCTGAGCGTACTATGGATGCAGAACTTTACAAAGCATTGACTGTTGGTTCTGATCCTGATGGTGGTTATACTGTGACCCCTGCTATGGGCAATCGTATCATTACTCGTGTTTTTGAAGCCGATCCTATTCGTCAACTTTGTGCATTGGAAAGCATTACTACTGGCGCTATTGAGTGGATGGTTGACTTCGGTCAAGCTGGTTTTGGGTGGGAAGGCGAGACTTCTTCTGGTGCGGAAACTGGTACGCCTGATTTGAAGAAGAAAAGAATCCCTGTGCATGTTTGTTATGCCAAGCCTCGCGCCTCTCAAACTCTGCTGGAAGATAGCGGTATCAATATTGAGAATTGGCTTGCCGATCACGTTGCGAAGAGATTTGCTCGTGGTGAGGGCGCTTCCTTTGTTACTGGTGATGGTGTTGGCAAGCCTCGCGGTTTCTTGACTTATGACAATGTTACTACTGCTGGCACTCCTGAATGGGGAAAAGTAGAGCAGATTAATATGGGTCATGCGACTGCTTTGACTGCTGATGGCTTTATCAACGTCAAATACTCCATGACCGAGTATTATCTTGGTCGCGGTACTTGGTTGATGAATCGTACTACTGTTGCCGATGCCTTGCAGTTGAAAGACGGTCAGGGTCGTTACATTTGGCAGCCTGGTATGGAAATGGGTCAGCCCGGTCAGATTCTTGGCCTTCCCGTTCGCATGAGTACTACTATGCCGGTTGTTGCTGCTAATGCTCTTTCGGTTGCTCTTGCTGATTGGCAGGAATTCTATATGATCGTGGATCGTCTTGGAATTACTATTCAGCGCGATCCATACACTGCTAAGCCCATGATCGAATTCTACACGAGAAAAAGAGTGGGTGCGGACGTAGTAAACTTTGAAGCTGGTAGAATTGGCGTTATTGCTGCTTAATTAAATTTGCTTCGGTTCTTTCTTCAAATTGAGCCGAAGCAATAACTTAACGGAGGTAAAATAAATGTTGAGAGATAGTGTATCGAATTTCAAGTTTTTCCAAGCGGTTTCCCCGCAGGATCTTGCTGCAACCGACATTACTGGTTTTGACATCGACACTCAAGGGTATGAGTCCTTGACTTTCATTATCAATGTTGGTCAACTGAGTCATGTCAATAGCGTTTCTTATGTTCAGTTTGTTATGCAACATGCGGATGCTTCTACTGCTGGCGGTGCTGGTACTTATGCTGCCGTATCTATTACCGAAGTAATCGGTCTTGCTTCTACTATCACTGCTCTTTCTGGTGGTATTGTGAAGTCTCTTGGCCAACTTAACAGCGGGCTTGCTGCTTCTTTGGGTAGTGCCGTTCATGCTGTTGGCTATCGCGGTACCAGACGTTATGTGCGGCTTAATGTGGATTGCGTCGGTGCTGTTTGTTCTGCTGCCGCTGTATCCGCTGCCGCGATTGAGATTACTGCGATGCTTGGCTATCCTGGGGATTGGCCCGTTGTTGATAATGTAGAGCAAGCAGTTGATACTAACAATGTGTAGTAATTAGGTGTTCGGCTGATAGGCAGTCTCCTCCTTGAAGCCGATTAACGAGTGGGGAGTAAAATCCCCACTCAATACAAAACAATAAGAAAAGGTAAAAAAATATGCCTCTTTTCCCTACTAAAGATGTTTCCTATAATAATCAAGATATCGGTATGTATCAAGGAGCAGACTTTGCTTTTTGGGATGATGCAGTAATGGGGGCAAGAGCGATGAGAAATTTTCTTCGTTCTTTGCTTACTGTAACTGATCAGGCAATTAGCGATTCTGTTCTTGCTAATAGTCTTTTCTCTCCTGCTTATGGGGTGCATTGGTATTCTGCTCCGACTGGTCAATCTCTTTGTTCTATGTATCTTCCTATCCCAAGCGAAGGTATGGTTCTTGTTTTGGACGGCACAAACCTTGTTACAGACGCAAATGTTTTTGTTTCTCTTGTCACTGGTGTTACTTTGCAAAGACCTTCTGGCTCTGCTATTTCAAGTATTAACATGAGCGCCGCTGCATTCGCTAAATTGCTTTGTACTACAGATGGAACTTGGTCTGTAATTGAAGCGAATGCAAGTGCTACTTTGCAGGTTGCGTCTTAATTTTAATTAGAGGTGGATAATGTTAGTAAGGATGACCAAAACAACAAAAGGCTCGCCAAATGGCATCAAAGTTATGGAGTATAAAGCGGGCGAGCAATATAATTTGCCGGAAAATCTTTATCATGTTTTCAAGAAGATTGGCGCTTGTCAAGATGTAGAAGTAAAAGCAGTATCTAATGCACCGCAAAATAAAATGGCGCAAGTTCCAGAAAACAAAGTAGAAAAAGTTGAAGAGATTCCTGAGATTGAACAGGAAGATATTCAAGAAGTAGAAGACAAACAATCTTACAAACGCCGGAGACGGTAAATGCCACTTATCGAGAAGCCCTTGCCGGGTCATGCAAATATGGTTTTTAAAGTTGTAATATCTCCAGAGTCCGAACCTATTACGGCTGAAGAAGTACGTTCTCTGGGTAGAATTGAGACGGACGCTGAAGATACACTTATCGAAACTATGATTACTGCTGTTAGAGAAATAGCAGAGTCATGGCTTGGCAGGGCTATTCTCGAACAAACGATAGAAGCATCGTTTGATTACTGGCCTGATAATCCAGTAAAGCTTCCAAGGCCACCACTTATATCTGTTGATTCTATTGTAACAGTAGACGAAGAGAATCAAGAAACGCTTTATAGTGTAGATAATTACTTTTTCAGAACAAGTTCAAATCAGAAAGGTGAAGTAATTATTAAAAATGGAGCGGCAGCTCCAACAAATACAGATAGATATTATGGTGGTTTTAAAATTACATATACTGCTGGATATGGAGATCAAGTAGATGATGTGCCACAAGGTATAAAGCACGGTTTAATGGAATGGGTATTACATGCAATAGAAAATAGAACTATAAGCAGAGAACCACCTGAAATGGCTATGCCTTTACTTGGAGCATATAGGATAAGAAACATATGAGAGAAACACTTCAAATAGTTGATGCTTGTGAATTAAATTTATCCTACAAAGAATCTCTTCAATCAGCAAAAGAACTTCTTAAACGAAACGGTTATTTTGTTGAAAGAGTATTGTTGGATATAAACACAGGCATTGCTTGGGCGCATGTAGGTAAACAATAATGTATGCCTTCGGAAAGAAAAAACATACTTACTTTTGGGATTTGAAAAATTCTCCTAAATGGCTTGCTCGAAATCTCGATAAGAGGATTCGTTTGTTCAATGCCGCTCAAGCAGAATCAGATGAAGGTGGCTTTGACCATACATATAACTTTTTAAAAGAGATATGGGCAGGATGCACGACATTATCTCACAATGCTTATATGCGATGGAGCAGTACAGAAAACACCGGCAACATATCTCATGAAATAGTAATTAGAAAAAATGCCGTAGATGATTTACATTCTGAATTTACTTCTGCTTTTGGAACAGTATTTGATAATATAGCAGATATAAATCCAATCAAAAGCAATATGTTTATCATGCTTTTATCTACTTCAAGCACAGGTAAATTTTTCAGAGCAAGAAGAGTTATGGATAAAGATGAAAATGGAGAATATTTATCTATACTGTGCGAAGAGATAGAAGAGTTTGGAACTGGCGCTCCTAATCAAGATGAAGATGGAGTATTGTAAATGCCAAAATACATATCTGTAAAAGTTGAGCCAGATGACAAGATAATAAGTATTAAATTAAATAAGTTTAATCAAAAAGCACTTGATGCTGTTCATTATAGATTAGTTTGGGGAGCAAATAGAATTAGAAATCGCATGATTAACTTGATGCGACACACTCCAAAAACAGGGAAGAAATATAGAAGAGGAAAGAAGTGGCATATAGCATCAAGCCCTGGTAATGCTCCTGCTGTTGATCGCGGTCAATTGATTAGAAGTATAGTAATGGATGAAGGCATTGACTATGTGGAAGTAGGAGTTAAAAGCGGTGCTCCTTATGCAGCAGCGTTAGAAGAAGGAACAAGCAAAGCTGGCAGAGGAAGAAAAACCAAAATACTTCCAAGGCCATTTTTAAAGCCTTCTGTAGCGGCAGAGATGCCAAGAATAGAATCAAGAATATATTACGATTTAAATAGATTGGGTTTATAAATGAGACTTGGCGAACTTGTCATAAGATTAAGAGAAACAACTCAGCTTTTCCAAGGAAGAGTTGGCGGTACTGCTGAATATGCAATAGCGCAAGACAATACTCTTAACAACGAAATGGCTTTTGTTCTTCCTGTAACTGATGTTGCAGATGAAAATAAAAATGATACTTCTATTCAGCAAATTATAACAGAACAATTTGCTGTTATAGTAGCAATAAAAAATGATACAAACTTTAAAGATAAAACTGGTTTTACTGCATATAATCGATTGCATGAAATTAGAAAAGATATGTTTAGGGCTTATTTAGGATATGACACTGGATTACTTTTTGAAGAAGATGATGAAAATACTACAGAAACATTGATCTATTATCGTGGTGGTCAACTCTTAGATATAGATAGAGGATATTTATGGTATCAATTCACATTTGAATATAAGGTTGGGATAACTACTCAAACAGTATTCGATCCTGTGACTGGTTATCTTGACAGAATATATGCTCAATGGGTTTTAGCAGAGAGTGATAATTTGCCGGTTACGGAAGACTTGCCAGTAGAATCATTCGCTCCTGATATGGAGCAGATGATTGATTTGCAAGTGCTTAGAGAATCATAAACAGCGAAACGGAGAAAAAGAATGGAAAAGTTTTTGAAACCAAAGGAAGGATTGATAGTACGCGATCCAGTTACAATGACTCCTCTATCTAAAGATGGAGAATGGAAACCTTGGATCGGTCCACAAGGGAGATATTGGAGACGAAGAATAAACTGTGGAGATTGTTTTGACAGTACTCCGCAAAATCAGAGAAAGAGAAAGGAGTAAACTAAACCATGACAATTTCCTTCAATAATATTCCAGATGCCGTCAGAACTCCGAATGTGTACACCGAGATTGATAATAGTAGAGCACTCGGCAATCGTCTTGTTCAGAATCCTCATAAAGCTTTGATTGTTGCACAGAGAACTACTGAAGGTTCTGTTGAGCCTTTGGTATTGACTGCTATTACAAACAATAATCTTGCAGATGGTTACTTTGGCCCTGGAAGTCAACTTGCTCGCATGTGTGCAGTATTTAAAAGTAATAACCCAAATACTGAATTGTGGGCTGTTGCTTTGAGCGATGAAGCGGCTGGTATAAAAGCATCTTGTGTTATCAGAACTTCTGTTGCTTTGTCTGCTACTGGTGGTAGTTGTTCTGGTGGTGGTACTTATTTCCTACTTGTTAATGGTGTTAAATGCTATACTGCTATGACAAGCGGTTGGAGTACTGCTGATGCCAATAGTGCTATCATAGCTAAAATCAATGCTGATTCTACTTTGCCTGTGGTCGCCTCTACTATTGCTACTTCTGCTGTTTGTATCACTGCTGTGAATAAAGGCGAAGCTGGCAATTATATTGATGTAAGGGCTAATTACTATATGGGGCAAAGCGATCCTGCTTGCTTTGTGGATTCCGCTCAGATTACAGCAATGGCTGGCGGTACTACTAACTCTGATCTTGGCGATGCTTGGGCTGTTATTGATAATGAAAGATTCAATTACATTATTCAGCCTTATGTTGATGCTGCCAACCTAACAGAAATAGAAACGGAACTTGAAGATAGATTTGGGCCAATGATTAATCTTCAAGGCCACGGTTTTGCTGCATTGCGTGGTACTGCTGCTTCTTGTACTACCTTAGGCAACACTCGTAATTCTCCGCATAATACTATTATGGGTTGTTACGATAGCCCAACTGATCCAGCAGAATGGGCCGCTTCTCTTGGAGCTGTTGCTGCTTGGAATTTGAATAACGATCCAGCAAGACCATTGCAATTCTTAAAGTTGAAAGGTGTGCTTGCGCCGCCTGTTGCAAATAGGTTCACCAGAAGTGAAAGAGACACTTTGCTTTACGACGGCATTGCTACTTATTATGTTGATCCAGGCGGTTATGTACTGATTGAACGATGTATTACTACCTATCAACTTAATGCAGTAGGAATTGCAGACCCGAGCTATCTGGATATTCAGACGCTTGCAACGCTTGGAGAAATTAGGGATCAATTCCTTATTCGCATGACCAATAGATTTATTATTCCAAGATATAAGCTTGCGGATGATGGCTATCCAGTACAGCCTGGGGCTTATATCGTAACACCTGCGACTGTAAGGCAAGAATGTATCTCTCTTTTTACTGCCTTACGGGATGATGGCTTGGTAGAGAATCTGGATGACTTCATAGAGAATTTGATTGTCGAAAGAAATCAAACAGATGTTAATCGTGTAGATGTTTTGCTCCCCCCGGATCTTGTGAACCAGTTCCGTGTACTTGCCAGCACAATTCGTTTTATATTGTAAAATCAATAGGTTAGCTAATGTATATTGTTTATCGAATGTACTGCGAAGCAAATAAGAAAAGCTATATTGGTATTACTGATAGCTTCAAAAGAAGAATGGCTGTTCATTGGAATACTTTTACAAACACTGTTCTTTCAAGAACTATTAAGAAATATGGTAAAGAAAGCTTCAAAGTATATAAGATAGACAATGCAGAAGATTGTATTGAGGCTTGCGATAAAGAGAAATTATATATCGCAAGCCTCAATACTAAAGTTCCAAACGGCATGAATATGACCGATGGCGGAGAAGGAATTTTTGGATTAAAACATTCTGATAAAACTCGTAGGCAGATGTCTGATTCTCATAAAGGAAAAGCTATCGGTGATAAAAACCCAATGTATGGCAAACCCGGATCAATGCTTGGTAAAAAATGGACGGAAGAACAAAGAAGAAAATTATCTGAATCTTGTAAAGGCAGAATACCATGGAATAAAGGAAAGAAAGGTGTGCAGAAGGGGTGGAATAAAGGTTTAAAAGGAATACCAAGTCCAAAAAAAGGGAAACCTGGCAAGAAATGGACAGAAGAAACAAGAAAAAAAATGGAAATATCAAGAGTTGGTTGTTCTTTGGGTTGTAAGAATGCATCAGCAAAATTTGTTGAATTAGATATAATTGAAATAAGAAAAATATATGATTCTGGCAAAATGAATCAGCGTGAATTGGCTAAAAAATTTAATGTAACAGAACCAAATATACATTGTATTGTCAGGCGAAAAACTTGGACGCATATATAATAAAGGAGAGAAGTAAATGAGAATCACAGGTCGAGTGGAAATTTTACTGAATGGAGAAATGCTTTTGAATAAGGCTGGCGCTGTTGCTCGTGGTCTTGGCATTAGCGGTGAGCCTAACTTTGAGCTAAGTGCAATAGTCGGAGATACTGGCCTTCATGGCTATATTGAAAATCCGATTATGGCAGAATGTGAAGTAAAGATAACAGATACAGATGATAAAATGCTTTCTGATCTTGCAAGAATTAGAGAAAACGGCACTCTTATCTTTCGCTCTGCTCGTGGTGGTAAAGCTTATATTATGGATAGAGCAACTTGTATTCGTAATTTTGAATTGACTGGTGGCGAAGGAGAGACAACCATTAAATTTCAAGGTCCGTATTGGACTGAAACCGTTGAATCTGCTCTATAGTTTTAAGTAAAGAATTTCTAAGGAGACAATGATGGATAGTATTAAAGTGTTACTTAAAAGTCCAGTAACAGTAAATGAGATAATATATACAGAACTTACAATAGGAAAGTTTAGAGCAAAGCATTTTCAATATCTTCCAGAAGAGGCTCTTGCTTTAGAGTATGATGATCCTAAAGCAATGGATAAAAAGCAAATGCTTAAACTTGCCATAGGAATGATGCCTTTAATTGCCGCTATGGCAAATGTTCCTAAAGAAGTTGTTGAAGAGTTAGAGATGCCCGATCTTATGGGGGTGATAGAAAAAGTTGGCCCTTTCTTAGCAGCGTCCCTATCACAAGAGACTGGAAGCAAATGATATGGGTGATAGCGGACGCATATCATTTTGCTCCAGTCTCTATATGGGAAATGAGCATAGAAGATTTACACTTTTGGATAGATGGTTCCAACTGGCTAAACAAGAAAAGGGGCAGTAATTAATGAAGAATTTTGATCTATCTTTTATAATGAAGTTAGTGGATCGCTTCTCCAGTCCATTGAAGCAGTCTATGCATAACTTCAATAAATTCATGGATCAAGTTAAGAAGTCCGATACTGTCATGATGAAGTTTAGCGACAACATGAAAGACATCGGGCAGAAAGCTTCTCTTTATCTTACTGCTCCTATAGTTCTTGCTGGTGGTATGGCTGTAAAGACAGCTATCAGTTTTGAATCTGCTTGGACTGGTGTTGTTAAAACTGTGGATGCTTCCAAAGAAGAGCTTGACTCGATGAAGAAAAGCTTGGAAGCACTTGCAAGGGTTACGCCAATTCCGCAAGAAGATATAATGAGAATTGCAGAAGCTGCTGGCCAGTTAAATATTAAAACACAGTTTATCCCAGGCTTTACAAGAGCAATGGCGGCGTTAGCGGCTACTACTAACTTAACAGTAGAAAGCGGCTCTGACGCTCTTGCTCGTTTTGCTAATGTCATGCAAATGCCCCAAGATCAATTTGAGAGACTTGCTTCTACTCTTGCAAGATTAGATGTTAATGCTCAAACTTCTGCTTCTGAAATTATGAACATGGCAACTTATTTTGCTGGTTCTGCTGCTCTTATTAAAATGACAGAATCGCAAACGCTTGGCCTTGCTGCTGCTTTAAGTTCTTTAGGTATTAGAGCCGAACTTGGCGGCGGTGCCATGAGTAGATTTATCATGGAGTTAGGCAAAGAAATTGGCACTGGCAGTAAACGTATGCGAGCTTTTGCAAAGATATCTAATTCGTCTGTTAAAGATTTTGAGAAGTTATGGAAGAAAGACGCACTTGAAGCAATACTAAAATTTGCAAAAGGATTGGATGGTCTTAATAAAAGCGGCAAGAATGTTTCTGCAATATTAGATGCTATGAAGTTTGACGGCGTAAGATTGGCTGAAACATTGCTTAAAATGGCAGAGGGTGGGGATTTAGTCAGAGAAATTATAACAACAGGCAACAAAGAATGGGAGAAGCAAGGAGAACTTGTAAAGCAAACAGGTTTAAGATATGGGACTACTGAATCCAAATTACAAATTTTTATAAATAGAGTAAAACAACTTTCTGCTGCTTTTGGAGATGAGCTACTTCCAAAACTTAATGAAGTAATGGATGGGCTTGAGCCGTTCATTGAACAGCTAAAATCAATGGATTCTCAAACAAAAACTTCTACTATAAAGATGGCTGCACTTGCTGCTGCTATTGGCCCATTATTAGTTGGTCTTGCTATTGTAACTAAATCTCTTGCAATCATTGCTGCTTCTCCTGCTTTTGCTTTGATAGTTGCTTCCTTTGCTGGAATTGCACTACAGATTAAAAATACTAATGATGAAATAGATAGATTTACTTTGAAGATAAAATCATTCAAAGAATTTTTAAACTTTATGAAAACAATTAAAGGTGCTAACTTCTTTTCTTCTCCTGTTACTATGGCAACTACTGCATATAGAGCATCTAAAAAATTGTCTGAATCGCTTTGGCCAAACGAACCAGGTTTAAAATCTTCTCATTCTATTGATGGTGCATTAGCTCAATCTCATTCAAAAGCAGATGTAACAATTAGAGTGCAAGCAGAACAAGGAACGAATGCTCAAGTAGAAGATGTCAAGAAGAGTAGTGATTTTGGCCTAAAAATTTTAAGTGATTATATGCTTGGAAATCAACTTGGATATGGATATTAATTATGACTTGGCGAGCTAACTTACAATTTGCATCTTTTAGAGGTGTTCCTTTTCATGTTCTTTCGCATGAAGCCTCTATCGGAAGAAGGAATGTAGTTCATCAATATCCATTCAAGGATGATCCGTATATAGAAGATTTAGGATTGGATACAGATGAATTTACTATTGAAGGCTACGTAATAGCAAATGAAGAAAATGATTATGATTATTTTTCACAAAGAAATAATCTAATAACTGCTTTAAAACAAGCAGGGCCAGGAGCATTAAAACATCCTTATCTTGGAGAGAAATATGTTTCTCTTGTAGGCAAAGCAAGAATAAGAGAAATGTTTAATGAAGGCGGCATTGCTCGCTTTACTATGACTTTCATGGTAACGAGCGATGCAATCTTTCCAAAGGAATCAATTGATACTTCTGGAGCAGTAGATAAAGCATCGGAGAAGTTGATAGATACTGCGCTGGATTCTTTCTATGAGCAATATGATATGGAAGATGCTCCAGCTTTCAGTCTTGCGGGGATGATAGATGATTTTGATTCTTATGTTTCTTTTGCAAAAAATAAAGTAAGTGCAATGCGTAATGCTTCTGGTTCTTCTTTAAGTTATGTTAAATCGACTTTTGACGATGCAAGAGAAGTAATGCTTGAAGTAGTTAGATACCCATGTCAAGTAGGTGCTTTGGTTTTTGATTGTGTTGATAGTATTTTAGAAGTAGCTAATATAGTAGGAAGTGGCTATCTTGGCCAAATACTCGGTCAATGTAGTGGGCAAATTATAAGCAGTAGATTGTCTTCGATAGGGGATAAAGTAAACGAAACCCTTGGGCAATCAATGGTGCTTTCTATGCTTGGCATAGTTGGCGTTAATGATGTAACAGGATTTGGAACAGCTTTCAATGCTTCCTCTGGTGGTGGTTCTCTTACAACTATCAACGTCTCTACGCACTCAACTGCAAGACAAGCAGCAAATAGATTAGCTTTTATTAATATGACTAAGGCAATGTATTTGGCTGGCTCTGTTCGTGCTGCTATTCGTTCTGAATATAGAAGTCTTTCGGATGTAGAAAAGATTAAGGCGCAGATTATAAATTCTATTGATTATATGATTGAAAAACTTGGAGACGAATCAGCAAGCGATCCATATAAGAATTATGGCATCTATGTTGATAACAGAAATATTTATTCTGATATAGAAAATTTAAGAAGCGAATTTGCAAAAGCTATAAAGCAAAAGTTTATAAATCTTCCGTATGAAGTTGAAGAGGAAATATCTCCAGAAGGAACAACAATACTGCATTTAGCTTATGGCAAGTATTTAGATATCAGTAGAGATGAAGAAGTTTTCAAGCGCAACCAGCCAACACTTAAACATCCTGGCTTTGTACTTGATAATGTAAGGATGTTGTCTGAATGAGTGAAATTATACTAAAAGTAAATGGTAAAGAATTTTCTGGATGGAAAGAACTTGAGATCAATCAATCTCTGGACCAGCTTGCTTCTTCTTTTGCTTTTTCTTATACAGAAAAATATCCAAATCAATTTGATTCTTTTGATTTTACCATGGGCGAAGAAGCAGTTGTAGAAATCAATGGAACAAGATTAATAACTGGATATGTAGAAGAAATAGATAAGAATTATGATAGCTCTAATCATGTTCTGCAAATAAGAGGTAGAGATAAATTAGGTGATCTTGTTGATTGCTCTTATTATCAAGAAGGTAAAAGCGGGGAGTGGCTTAATCAAACAGTAGAAACATTAGTAAAGAATTTGGTTGCTCCTTTTGGCATATCTGTTGTTGTAGATGAAACAGTAAGAAGTACAGCGAACGAAAGACATTCTTTTAAAATCAAAGAAGGAGATACTGTTGCTGATTCTCTTTCAAGATTAATGCGCTTATATGCTTTTCTTCCTGTTAGCTATGGCGATGGTAAATTGACAATGACTCGCGCAGCATCAAATAGAAAAGCGGTCAATGCAATTGAAAGCGGAAAGAATGTTCTTGCTGGCAATTCTTATCAAAGCAATACGGAAAGATTTAGTAAGTATATAGTAAAAGGCTCTAATACCGGCGATCCTTTCCATGAATTAGAAACTTATATAGGCCCAAGTAGATATGCAGTGGACCCTATTATATCCAGAAGTAGACCGATAGTAATTATTCATGAAGATAAATCAGATAAAGCTAATTGCCAGAACAGAGCAGATTGGGAATCAATGGTTAGGGCTGGAAAGTCCAGATCATATAAGTATGTTATAAACGATTGGCTTCAAAAAGACGGAACGCCTTGGCCTTTAAATGCCACCTATTCGGTTGTTGATAGTATCAACAAAGTAAATGGTTCTTTTCTTTCTTCTTCTATTATTTTTCGTTTGGGTGGTTGGGGAAAGATAACAGAAATTACTCTTGTAGATGAGAAGACATATAAGTTGATTAGAATGCCAGAAAAGATAACTGGCTCAAATGACGACGTAGACATATTAGGAATGATAGGCGCATGATTGAACCAATTTCCAGATTGCTTGCTCCGATAAAGAGACAAATCTATATGCTTATAGGTAGGGCCATTGTCTCTTATATCGATAATTCAAAAAGTACTCAACTCTTACAATTAAGATTACTTGCAGATGAAATATCGAGCAATGTTGAAAGATTTGAGGAATATGGATTCACTACTTATCCATTGGTAAATTCTGAAGCATTGGCATCTTTCGTAAACGGCAATCGTAATCACGGAATTATACTTTGTGTTCATGATAGAAGATATAGGCCAACTGATTTAGCTTCTGGAGAAGTGGCTATTTATACTCACGAGGATTTATCATCTCCTAACCATAGAATACACTTAAAATCCGGCAATGAAATAGAAACCAAGTGTCAAGATAAGGTAGATATTATCGGCGGAAATAAAACGGAAACCATTACAGGTAATAAGCAAGTAACTATAACAGGCAACCAGGGAAAGAACGCTGCCAATGATACAGAAACAATAACAACAAGCAAGCAAATTGTTGCCGCTGTTATTATTCTGAATGCTCCTTCTGTAACTCTTGGTGGCGCTTCTGGCACAGGGAAAACATTAGCTACAAGTGATATTGTATCTATCTTTAATAATCATACACATAATGAAACTGGCTCTGTAACAAATGCTCCAAATACTACTTTAGCCGCCGCCAATATGACTGCTAATGTAAAGGGTGTATAAATGGCTGATGAAATCAAACTTTCTTGGGATGAGATTTTTCTTGAAGCAGATATGTCTTATCTTAATGGAGACTTAGAGTCAGAAGCTGGATTTGCTTCTGCTGCTTTAATATCTCTTTTTACAGATAGAAGGGCATTAGATGATGATGAATTACCGGATTCAAATAGTCTTGATAAGCGCGGCTGGTGGGGGGATTTAGCTTCTCCAGAAGTTGATAATGATAGAATAGGTTCAAGGCTTTGGCTTTTAGAAAGATCAAAAACAATTCCTTCTATAGTTGTTAGTGCAAAGCAGTATGCAGAAGAATGTCTTCAGTGGATGATAGATGATAAAATAGCCTATAAGATAGAAGTAGAATCAGAAAGACAAGAGCCTGTTGGAAGTGACAGACTTGCTTTAAGTGTTAAGATATACTTAATAAGCGGAACAACAATAGCAATCTCTTTTAATAACGAATTAATAGTTCTATCTTCTAACTCTGCAAGAACTTTAATTGGAGTATATGGAGATAGTTGGCAAGGTACTGTTGCTACATGGCAAGATGGTCCTATAACGTGGTAGGGTTTTGAGGAGAATTTGATATGCCTTTTACAAGACCAACTCTAACTGAATTGGTAGATAGAATCCAAAGCGATATAGAGACTCATGTCACTAATGGGCAGTCTTTGCTTCGTAGAAGTGTTTTAAAAGTTTTGGCAAGAGTATATGCTGGCGTTGTTCATCTGTTATATAGTTATCTTGGATTCCAAGCAGAACAATTATTTGCTACTACTGCTGATGTTGAAGGTTTAGAAGCAATAGCGGATGAATATGGCATAAATAGAGTTGCTGCAAGTAAAGCTACGGGCTTACTGACTTTAACTGGAAGTGTTGGATTGATAATTCTTGCGGCTACAGAATTTCAATCTTCTGATGGGGTTACTTATGTTTCGGATGAAGATGAGATTTTTGTTGGAACAAGTTTATCTATAGAAATAACAGCGAGCGAAGGTGGCGATAGTGGCAATCAAGATGCTGGCGCAATTCTATCTTTTGTTTCTCCTATTGCTGAAGTATCTTCTCAAGCAACAGTAGCTACTGGTGGCTTGACTGGCGGAGCGGATGAAGAAACAGACGATGATTTAAGGGAAAGAGTTCTTTTAAGGAAGCAATATCCTCCTTATGGTGGTTGCTCTTATGACTATTGGCGGTGGATGTTAGAGTATGCAGGGGTAACAAGAGCATGGGTTTTTCCAGCCTATAATGGCGCTGGTACTGTTGGTTGTGCTTTTGTTATGGATGATTCTACTCCTTATATTCCAAATGCTGCAACTGTTGCGCTTGTAAGAGCATATCTTGTAGAGCATACAGATCCAGCAACAGATAGAACTGTTGGGATACCAGTTACAGCCGAGCCTGGTTTGTTCATGATTACTATTACAGAATTAACTATTAATATGACGATAAACATTTATCCAAATACAGCAGCGGTTCAAACCTTGGTTGAAGCAGAGATACAAGATTTAATCGACAGGCAAGGTGGGCTTGGCTCGACAATATATTTATCAGATATACAAGCTGCATTAGG
>MEWG01000046.1:0-4181 GCA_001773295.1 candidate division WWE3 bacterium RIFOXYD1_FULL_39_9 | reverse complement strand
TCCGACCTTGAATACTTTTCTCTTGTACTGCCTGTTGCTGATGTTACTACACTTACCAATCAAATACATGCTCTTGGCACAATTACTTTTGGAGACTATTAATGGCATATTCAGTTTCCGAATATTTAAAAATGTTTCTAAGCTTGTTCCCTCGTGGTAGAGCATGGTCCAGAGATGTAAATAGTGTTCTCTATAAACTATCAAATGCTCACGCCGAAGAACTTACAAGAATAGATATAAGAAGTGGCGATCTTCTTATAGAAAGAGACACAAGAAAAACTTATGATCTTCTTACAGATCATGAAAGAGATTTAGGTTTGCCGGATGAATGTTCTTCTGTTAGTAGTACAATTACAGAAAGAAGATCAACTGCTTTCGCTAAATTTGTTTCAGAAGGGGGGTTAAATAAACAAGCCTATATTGATCTTGCAGAAGATTTAGGCTTTACCATTACTATTACAGAATTTAAGCCATTCTGGTGCGGGTTAGGTGTTTCAGGAGAAGGGTGTGGAAATCAATCTAATATATTTTATTGGCAAGTAAACACTTATATAAATCCAGATGATTGGATTTACTTTACAAGTGGTAGCAGTCAGTGTGGAGATATGTTATCTGTTGTTGCTGGAACAGTAGAGCAACAATGTGTTTTAAATAAACACAAGCCAGCGCATACGATTATTATTTTTGAATACTTTGGTCCAGAATACTCAGCAGCATTTAGTGGTGCTTTTAATTCTCTGCCATCAAGTGATCAAGCTTGGTTGCAAGGAGCATTTGATAGAAGTTTTGATAATTCTTTCACTGCATATTATGGCGGTGGTGAATTTGATAAACCAGCATTTGATGAAGCATTCTACAAACCATTATAGAAAGGAAAACTAACAATGGCCGATACGCAACGCACGAGAGCAGCAATTTTAGCTTTGTTCGCAGACAATGTAACAGGGCAGATTAGTGCTCAAGATTTAAGAGATTTTGTTGTAACTCTAATGAACTCTGAATTTGCTTATGAAGGCGATTTCAGGAGCCAGCCAGCTACTGCTCAACTTACGGCAGAAGGCGGCAGAGGATGGAAGATTTATAGTCAAGTAGTAGACAGCAATATTAGCTTTGGCAATATTCTTTATATGACTATCTCTGGTACTTGGAAAAATGCTGATGTTATTTCCAACCCAAAGAATTGCTTGCTTGCTGCTGCAATGAGCAACATTACAAGTGGTGATAGCGGTATTCTGCTTAGAAGAGGATTGATCTTTAAAAGCGCATACAGCGGCATATTCAGTGGTTTTCTCGGTCAGCCAGTCTATTTAGCTTCTGTTGCCGGTGGTAGTATTTCTGTTACAATTACTACAAGCGTAAAGATCATTGGTGTTGTAGAAAATGAAGCAAATGGTATCTATCGCTTTGAGCCTGATTGGAGTGTTGTCGGTTCTTAATAGTTTTTTAAAAGGAGACAATATATGCATAGAACAGAAGGAACAAATCATAATTTAGGAATGTTTACCAACGGCCCTCCTGCAACTTGCGTCGAAGAAGATTGGCTAAATGCTGTTCAAGAAGAAATAGCAAAAGTAATAGAAGATTCAGGATTAGCATTGAAAACAGCGACAACTGAAACAAGAGATCAACTATCAGCAGCAATTACAGCTTTGATAGATGCAAGGTTATCTTACCATAGTTTGATTTAAAGTGGAGACAATATATGCATAGAACAGAAGGTGAAAATAATAGTGGAGGAATGTTTATTGATGGTCCTCCAGGCACAAGAGTTGAAGAAGATTGGCTTAATTCTGTTCAAGAAGAAATAATCAAAGTAATAGAAGAAGGAGGGGAAACTCTTAAAGTAGCAACTACAGACACAAGAGATCAATTGTATACAGCTATTTCAAACTTGATTGATGATGAAGCGGCAATTAGAGCTTCTTCTGGTTTAAGGACTATATCTGTATTGACTTCTGGCGTTGCTGCTACATATAGCGTTCCTTCTGGTTGTACTCGTTTAATGGTAACGGTCATTGGCGCAGGTGGTGGCGCCGGTGGAATTGATGGCCAAGGAGCAAGTACTTCTGCTGCAAGTGCTGCTGGCGGTGGTGGTGGATGGTGTCGTAAATTGATAACAAGTCCAGCAAGTTCATACACTTATACAATTGGCGCTGGCGGCGCTGGCGGTGCTTCTGGAGACAATGCAGGGTCAGCAGGTGGTAGCACTTCTTTTGCTGGTGGTAGTATTTCTCTATCTGCTACTGGAGGCGGGTTAGGACTTGGTCATACTGGTTTTGCTGGTAATCAAGTTGGGAATGGTACTGCTGCTTCTCCAGGGGCTGGCTCTGGTGGCGACATTAACGGAAGAGGTCTTCCGTCTCATGGGCGATCTATTGTTGGTGGATATATAGCTGGTATTCCTGTATCTGGATGTTGTCCTGTTATTGGTGGTGGTAAATTGCCAAAGCTTGACGACAATGGAGAAAACGCAACAGCATACGGAGAAGGCGGCGGTGCTGCATTTTCAAGAGATGCTTCTGATAATTATTCTGGTGGCAATGGTTTTCAAGGAGTAATTATTGTTGAGGAGTATTATAACTAATGCTTAAAGTAGCAGTATTAGACAAAAACAATATAGTAACAAACATAGGAATAATTAATAGTATTAATGAGCGTCCAAACAATGCTGTTGTCATTCAAGATAGACAAGCTTGCAATATTGGATGGAGATATAATGGTAGTTCTTTTTCTTCTGTCAATTCACAATCTGAAATTCCTATTGGGAAAAGAAGAGAGAATGCTTGGAAGCGCTTAGAATTTAATATGCATTCTTATATTTTTGTTGCTTGTGATTTTCCACAGCCTACTCAAATTACTTTACAGGCAATTTTTGTTGATCCAGATAGTAACAACCAACAGCGAGCAGCTTGTAAATCTATTTTTGATTGGATTAAAAATACTGTTTTGTTGTATTATTATACTAAAAAAATAGAGATAATGACATCTGAAAATCCAGAAAGTGTAACTTGGAATTTCCCTGCAAATTGCAATTCGTCCGCACCAAAGATCACGTTAGCACAAATACTGCGAATGGGTATGTAATTAATATGGACCTATACTACAAATATCAAAGCCAATTTGGCCACGCAGATTTAATAGAGTTTGCTCCAGACACTTTAGTTGGTTTTGCAATTAGAATGTTTACTGGGAAAAATGTTAGCCATACTGCCGGTGTTGCTTTGATGCAGCTTGTAGGAGATAACGAAGAAAGAAGATATATTTGGGAAGCAGATAAGAACGGTTTTCATTTATCTTATCTTTCTGATGTTGTTAGTGGATATAATGGTACTGTTTATTGGCTTCAATTAAAAGAAGAATACAAAGACTATAGATTAAAGATAGTGCAACAAGCAAAGAAACTTGAAGGCAAACATTATGATTATATAAACCTAATTCGTAATGCAAGAAGACCAGTAAAACTTGATGATAAAGATATCTTCTGCTCTGAAGGCTGGCATATTTCGATTGTTAGAACTGGATTAATTACAGAAGAACTTACAGGCGGATATGCTTTACGCCCTGGAGAATTTGATAGAATAGGAATATATAATTCTCCTATATGTATACACAATAAGGAGTAATTATGGAATGGAAAGAAATTTTATATTGGTTTTCTGATGTAAGTATTATGTCGATATTAGATATAATCAGAAAAGACTTTTTGATAATGGTTTTTATGTTTGGTGGTGCCGTTGTTTATCTTATCAAGAAATTTACTACTTGGACTCCGTGGACGAGCGATGACGATATAGCAGATAAGATAGGGAAATACTTTGGTCTTAATAAAAAAGAAGAAGATAAAAAGGAATGAAAAATATATTAGTTTGTTTTATGTGTAGATAAAATAGTGCTTGCATTAATAATAAGTACGCAAGCACTATTTAGCTATGATTTTGCTATTATCTTTTAGTTCCAGATGCTCCGTGGCTTTGCATCCAGCGAACCAAATGAAAGTGAAAGTTACGATGTACATCATTAACAGCAGCAGACCATACTTGCGGAGATATACTTCCGCGAAGTCTACTATCATTAGCCATGCGTTCACTTTCATATCTTAGTATATCTAAAATTTCAGTGAACCGTTCTTCTTCGATTATAATCGCTCTCATTATTTCACCTTTCTTTATGACTCGTTCTTG
>MEWG01000045.1:37563-40253 GCA_001773295.1 candidate division WWE3 bacterium RIFOXYD1_FULL_39_9 | reverse complement strand
TGTTGTCCAGGTTTGGTTACAGCACTTGACAGCATGTCTTATAAAAAATGCTATCTACCTTGGGACAAAAATACACCGCAAACATCGCCTCTTGAAGAACCTATTCTTTATGAAAACAAATCGATTACTAGATAACTTCTAAGTTTCCGACTATGAATGGCAACTATCAATGTGTGAAACTATCCAGATGACTTTTTACGAAACCTATTAATAATTCAGATAAATTGTCTGTGTACTCGTAAAATTTATGATCTAATTCATCCCACTTAGTTGTCACTTCCTTTGGCAACGATTCCATAACTTCTTGCCTTGTATCTCTATCTTTAGGCACTTGTTTATTTGGAAACTGAGCTGCCGCCTCACTTACTAAGTCTGCTGTATACAAAGCTCCGATTTCTTTTAATGCACTAACGATATCCTCCGTGTAATTGCCGGCAGAATTAAAGAAAAACTGATCAAATCCACCATTGTTAACCTCTCTTTCTAGTTCTTCTACATATTCAAAGATAAGTTCGTATTGACTCAGTTCGGTAGAATTTTCAAAAAATACTGACGAGAGAATTGAATCAATCTCCAGCACCTTTTTTTCATCAGACAAACTATTATCGTTAATAATATTTAGTATTTTTCCCATATATTGATGTTAGCATAATTTCAACGTACAAATACACAAAGTGTAGTTTGTTGGTACGGACTATGTAATAAAAACGCTTGACATATATTTTATACAGTGTATATTTGCTTCCACGCTTCTCTTGACAATGAAATGATCGACGACTCAGGATAAAACTCGAAAGAGCAAACTCCAAAGATTGTTACTGATACTGCAACTAGCCCAAAAGTTAGCTGTAAGCCAGGAAATGGGACACAGGGCTAAGGAGGAATAATGCTTCGGCATATACTGACTCCCTCAGCGCGAAAGCGAACTACCCCCAGTGTTTCATCGATCACCGATTGGATAAGTTAAATGTCGTAGGCAGATCTCGGGAAACATAATATGACCCCGGATTGGCGCACTCAGATACTGTGTTTTTCCAAAAGCATAGAGCATTATCTGAACTGGAATTCGTGGCCAAACCACCTAAACCTTTTACGACACCCGACTAGGGATAAACTTAAAAGTCGTGAGTAGACCAACTAAACCGTAAGGCCAAATTGGAACACTCCAGCTAGTACTGCTACCGCACACCTGTGAAGGCGATGCCAACAAATCTACTGACGCAGGTCTTTAGATGCAGGAAAACTGATCGGCAGCTAACCAAAGGCTACATGTAACTAAGCAAAGGATCAATGCGAAAGCAAAGAAAACCTAGCCCAAGTAGAATAGCCCCACTCAAAGAGCAATCTGCGAGAGACTAACTACGCCTAATTTGCGACACCGAATGGTAAATTTCGAGAAGCGACAAGCCGCGAAAATAAAATATTGCGGTGCGGGATTAATAAGCTAGAGTTTGTGGAAAATTTTGGGACCCAGTGACGTGCATCGCACTCATCAAATCCAAAATCCATGGCCTCTAGCTTACCCTTTTTAAAGGGTGTTTTAACGTAGAAAAGGGGCGCGGAGGAATAAATCATGCTATTTTTAGATAACATCTATTTACCCCTCCGCAAATAAAAATGGGACCCAGTATCCCGGATGATTGTAAGTACTTCTCTTTTTCCCCTTCAGTTTTACATACCCAAAAATGAGCACAAAAAAACCGCTGTGTAGCGGTTAGTTCAGAACGAGAAGTTCATGACTATTAATCTTGGGACTAATACATTTGGGCATATACTAAGTTAAGTATGGGATACCAATTTTCATTGTCAACGACATTTTTAAAATAACAAGAATTTTATAATCCATAATGGAATTTTTTCTAAAATGGTTTATACACTAACGAGGTGCTGTATTCTATTTGGAATAAATTTTATCTATATTTTATCTATATATTTAGGCGATAAATATACGTATACTCTAGGGAGCAGTTGCCCAATATGTTTGTGAATAATAATCTGAAAAACTTATTTTTTTTATTGTTTGTTTTGTTGTCGATCGTATTTTCAAGAAATTCCTACGCAGCTCCATCATTAACACTTACACAAACGTTAACAGGGTTTTCGACGACATCCGTTAGAATGAACTATGGTGATATAAACAATGATGGCTACTCAGATCTGATGATCCAAAATCAGGGTTACTCGAGTAATAGAGGCAGGTTAAATTTTTATTTTGGTAGTTCAACCCCAGATACCAATGCGGACCTTACAATTACTGGTGAGGCAGTTAATGCTTACCTTGGAAATCTTCTTGCGTTTACTATCGGGGATGTGAATGGTGATAGCTTCGATGACTTACTTCTAGGGACCTACACAGTAAACAGTTACAACGGCAGATTTTATATGTTTAATGGAAAAGACACACTGGTCGGGGATATAACGGCCACAATTGATACTGCAGATAGCGCTGTAAGCGGAAACTCAACAGACAAATATTTTTTTGGAGCAGCAACAGGACATTGCGATGTTAATAACGATGGTAATCAAGACATTTTAATAAATGCCATTACTAATGTTTATACAGCTTCGAAAATCTATATATATTATAATTCCAACAATACTTTTGACTTTTCCAATTCTGACCTTATTCTATCTTCCAGTAATTCTTATGCTATGGGATCGAACGGGATCTCTTGTTTAGATGCAAATGG
>MEWG01000045.1:34991-37528 GCA_001773295.1 candidate division WWE3 bacterium RIFOXYD1_FULL_39_9 | reverse complement strand
AAAGATATTCTTTTAACTGGAAATGACTTGCAAGGAAACCACTCTAGCGAATTGTACTTAGCCAGTGCAAGCGGATTACCCACTACAAGTTCTGTGAACTTTGTCCCTCATCTTAGCGGTATAAATTGGACATCAACTGGCCCGACCATGATGTTTGCAACCGGAGATATTAACAATGATGGTATGGACGATTTTTGCGGAGGGTCCCCAAGATACTCCAGCAGTAAAGGAGTAATATACTGTGTACTTGGTAAACAAACATTTCTTTCTGTTGTTAACTTCTCTGAAAGTGAGATTATCCTAGTAGGCGAAGCAAACAACGATAACTTTGGGCGAGACCTGGCCCTTTATGATATTACAAACGACGGTATGTTAGACCTAATTGTCGGTGCGTACCAAACTGATGGTAGTGACGAAGGCAAAGTCTATATCTTCAAAAATAACGGTTCGGGCTTTTCATATCCAGCGTGGATAACTAAAGGTCATGAACAGCTAAATCAGAATTACGGAAATGCGGTCATGGGCTTTGATTGGGATGCCGACGGGTGGTCTGATATTGCAATCAGGGCCCCTGCCGGTGGTACTACATACATGTATGAGATAACACACAGCAGTGCTGAACTTACAGTTACTGAAGACGGTGCTGTATCGCAACCTAGAATCAGCGGAACTAGTACTATAGGTGAAGGTAGTTCAATCGGTAACATTCAATGGAGCACTTCTAATTCAGCAACTGGAACCTGGAGTAACTGTTCCTCGGAGGACGGTGTTTTTGATGAAGCTTCGGAGAATTATTCATGCGATGTCTCTACGTTAAATGATGGAATAAATACTATCTACGTCAGATCTTCAGATGCGGATGATCTGTATATACCGCCAGAAAATTACATCAGTGCAACGGTTACTCTTGATGGTAAAGTTCCTGTTGTGAGTGAGACAAAGTTTGGAATTAATAAAGAAAATGAAGATTATAATGACGATGACTTAGAAGATGGTGGTATAGAAATACTAAAACTAGATGAAAGAGAATTTAGACTTAATATTGACACAAAAGATGATACATCTTCCATCAAGTACATAATGGTATCCCAAAACAAGGATTTTGATGGAGCTAATTGGAAAGAATACGATGGGAACATTGATTTGAAGTTTGACCATGATGGTAAAAAACACATATACATAAAATTAAAAGATGCTGCAGGAAATATATCCGACGTACTAAAACAAGATATACGCATTGACACGGAAAAACCTGGATTTACTGTAGATAAAATCGGGAGATTAACACCTGACTTCTCTAAATATATAAATTATTTTTATACTGAAGACACGCTTAACTTGGCCGGGTCTTCTGAAGAAGATTGTGTTATTGAAATGTACGTAAATGGAAATAATGTTAATAAAAGTTTTAGCGTAAGAGGCGATAGTAAGTGGAGTATAGACAACTATACATTCACTCAAGGAGTAAACAAAGTGTTGATCCAATCAACAGATGCGTACGGAAATGAATCTAGTATTTCTTTTACTCTGACTATTGATCCATCTGCTAGTTTATTTCCATCTGAGTTAAAATCGGTTTTAGGATTGTCAATAAAACAAAAGGCTACTGAATTTGAGATAAATCATAATGTACCGGTAGTAGAAATTGAGAACAAGGATATTAACGTTAGTATTGACTCCAAAGAGAAGGAGAAGCTGACTTTATGGGAAAGAGTCGGCTCTACTTTGAGGTTAATCTATTCAAACCTAATTGCTGTACTGTAGTTAAAACTGTTTTAACTCATCGATGACTTTATACAACATAGGTAAATTGACAAGATTAAAACATATAGAGAATACTTATAATTTTCCTAATTGAACATTAGAATATCGGGCTTAAAAAGCAACAGCAACCCAATTAAAACCATCAAAGCACCGCCTATTAACCTTGAATATTTTACATATTTTGTGGTTATTCCTGTTATTTGCAATGTTGTCATGGCTACAAAAAATACAAACAAGTCGTCGATCATAAAAAAGAATATGTATAAAAGTATATAGCCGTAGTACTGCAACGTTCCAAGCATATTTAACGACAAAACTTGTGTGTACACGGCCGGAAGTCCGGCTGAACATACCAATTCCACAAGATTTACAGCAAAAGCTAACGCAATAATCCCAAGTAACGCAAGAAGGAATGATCTGTTTGCTGTTACTTTACCTAACTTATCAAATACTGTCTTTCTCTTTTCATCTCCGGCAACATCACAACCGGTAGCATCTTTGCTCAAAAACTTTTTCAAACTTATAAAACCGCCGGCTAACGCAATTAACGCTATTAACATGCGCACCCAGAATATAAATCCAATAAACAAAAACAGTTTTAGCCATGCAACCATAAAAAGGAAATAAACTGCTGCCGAGGCAACAATAAATGCAATTCCCAAAGTCCACATTTTCTTTTTATTTCCCATTCCAATTAAGAGGCTTATTAAAAATAATAACGTCCACATGGCGCAGGGATTAAATCCGTCTAAAAATCCCATTGCAATAGTGAG
>MEWG01000045.1:26073-34984 GCA_001773295.1 candidate division WWE3 bacterium RIFOXYD1_FULL_39_9 | reverse complement strand
AAGGAGAGCGTGTTTAACTCTAAGTTTCCTATCTTTGGAAAAATCGGAGTATTAATGGTTTCTGTGCTTTCAATACAGTTTTCATTTTTAACCGGTTCATCTTTTGCTGTATCTAAAAATATATCCGGACAGTCTGTATTTCTGGCTTTGTCAATTAAACTTAAGATCACTTTACCGGACGTTTCGTCATTCATGTAGCCTACAAGATACTCATCGCCCACAACAAGGAACGGTACTCCGTTTACTACAACATCAAGTTTTCGTGCAGCATATTCAAGTTTTATTCTGTTGGCTTGGTTATTCCACACTTCAAAGTCATGGAGTTTTACAGAAGGATCGGCTTCTACAAGTGTATTAAGAAACTCTCTTTCTTTGGCACAGTGCGGACATCCTTGTCCCCAAAAGAAATAGAGATTGATAGGTTCCCGAGCGTACGATACTTTTGCGCTCAAAACCAGAACAAACACAGCGAGCAATAGAGTAGAGATATGCCTTAATTTCATATGTTACTTAGTAATATTTTCCTTTATTATTTTTACCAGTACTTCTTTGTCAACTTCGCCGGTTAACCTTAGAAACTCATTACCTGCGTTATCTAAGAAAACAAATGCCGGAAGTTTTTCGTCAATTTTGTGAGAGGTAACCATTTCTTTGTCTTTATCAAAATCGTAATACTCGGTTTTTAATTCAGGCATTTCCTTTTCAATTTCCTGCCACCTTGGTCTCATGACCAAACAACCGGAGCACCATACAGCACCAAATTTTAATATTTTCATCTAACGTCACCTCCTTCTTGAGAATCTACAACATCAGCCACCAGAATCAACCGGCATTAGAACAGGTAACTTGCCTTCATACACTATTCTATTCCACTAACTTATTAATTTTAATAGCTTTCCCCTTAATCAGTGCATCTGCCACTTTTTTACAGGCAGTGTCGATTGTTCTTGCAAAGGTTGGTTGAGATATCCCCATTTTTTCGGCTGCTGTTGTTTGGTCCAAGCCATCTACCATGTACAATTTTATAGCTTCAATTTCATCAGCCAACAACTCGACCTCTTCTAAATCCCTCAAAGGAATACCTCTTGGCTTAAAATAGTCAACATTTGGGTTAAAATTTAGGCACCTTCGTATTTTTGGTCTGGTCATAATTGTTCTTCCTCAAGTTTCTTTTGTTCAGTTTTGATCAGCTCTAGCTCAGTTTCTAGGGCTTTCTGGTAGGAGCTTAAATCCTCTTTTACTTCGTTTTTACTTAGCGAAGCAAACCAAGATCTAAAACCTCTACCTCTGCCAAAACCCATGTTCCTGCCCATACCCTGACCTCTACTATCACTGCAGCGGCCAAAACCTCTACCTGTTTTAGGTCCTTTTCCTTGAGGACCTGTTCCATCTCTAAACGGCATTGTAATCACCTCCTTGTTTAATTAAGTATTGAATACATATTCATAATACCATCGAAGTTGTTTTTGTCAAAAAGTTTGAGTGGCACAATAGTTGCATTTTTCACTAGATTAAAACAAAACATTTAGCATAATAAATTGACAAGATAAAAACATATAGAGCATACTTTCATTGTATGGAAACTCTAGAAACTCAAGAAACTGTGACTCCAGATCAAGAACAACAGCCGTCTAAAAGTAAAATAAAACTTTTGTACATACTTATATTTTTATTAATTCTAATTATCGGCGGATTACTTACATTTATATATTTCGTTTTTGCGCCACTACGACATAACGAAGGAGGTGCTGATGCAATCGAGAAGTATAACAATAACGCAATAGTGCAAGAAAAAGAACAAGAACTGCTTAACGACCCTGATTCTACTGACGAAGTTGAAGCACCTCAAGAACAAAACAGCGAGTTGAAAACCTATGTTAATGAAAAATTAGGTTTTTCTATTGATATTCCTACAACCGCAGTTAATCCATACGGTGCTTGCAAGTGGGTTGAAGACGAAACTAAATCTTCTTATAGACCAAAGGAAGCGTTTACTCCTGTTACCACTTTTGAAGACAATGACAGTGTTTATATAGCTTTTGAGTATTCTTACGAGCTTGCCGGTAGGGAAGAGGCTGATGGTTATTCATATTTTTCTAAATGCGAGAAAAAAGATAATTCTTTAGCTTTATTAAAGTCAGATAATCGAACTTGGCACATCGTAACCCAGACAGTAAAAAATGACGCAGAACTAACTACTTTTATCAAAGAACAATTTGGCTCTTCTTGTAACCTAGGAGAAAAGAAGCTATCTGCTCAAGCAGGCGTCTTCGATGTAGCTGTAAAAGGCGATGGGCTTGATATGGAATTTTCAAATTGTGTTCTTAACTATATGTTTGTCTTGAAATACTCGCCCGAAAAACAAAAAGTTTATACGTTTGACCGCGGTCAATCAACAGCATTCTTCCAGCTTTTAGATTTTTCAAAATCATATGATGATGTGATGGAGGAAAGTTTTAAGATTCTTTAAAAAACTAACCCCTCCGTGTAATGTTACCTATAAAGGTAAAACACACAGAAGGGTTTGCTATTTCGGTTTCGATCGAAAGCTGCCTAGCGTGTTACGCGAATGGTATGCTCAAGGTACCTCAATTCTGTGTTGTTAACATGCACTAGCGGGAATTTCAGACAATCAAACAACGTAATATCATAAATTCCAGGTTTTATTCCCTTAACTATATGGGATTCAGCCAACCCAATTGGGGTATCTTTCCATTCATAAAACCCCAAAATAACTGTCAAGTCGCCAGGTCTTGTAAGCCCGACTGAACATATGTCTGTTGCAGTAACATTAACAATCACTAAACTTACAGTAGCACCGGCCAACTGATCCTCGGCTGATATTTCAGCGATTGGTGGTAACGTTAAAACTGAGTGTTGCGCATCCATGGCCAGGTTGAAACCTTTCGAGACATCCGTGAAAGAGCATGTTAGTCCGTGCACATCGTAATACCCAACTTTTACATCCTCAATTACAGCGCTTGTGCCGGTATCAACAAAATTTACGTTATATAGAACGTTCTCAAAATCAGTAGATCCTGGAGCTACGAGATAGATCCAGCAAAGATTCTTACCGCTATTATTGACAACAGTAATATCTACTGTAGGCTCGACTGCAGGTACCGCAAGAGTGGGTACCCTAAGCGTAGCTACTGGTACATTAAACACCGGTTTTGTTGGCAAAACCCTTGGAACCGACGTGGCCACACTTGGCGACGAACAAGCAGCAACTAACACCAAGATTAAGCATACCGACAGGGTGAATCCAAACTTTTTTGTTAACATAAGTCTCTCCTTTGTTTTAGATCATTTGAATAGGTTGAGGAATTTTACATTAATATATAGAGTTATACAAATATGTCTGTATGGGCGGCAGTTTGTTAGTTTATAACTTACTTAACGCCCATACGACAAAGCTTCGGTACCTAAAATAACCTGGCTACGAACAATACGATAAGTGCGCCGATTACCGCAACTACAATAGACATTAAATTAAATCCTGTAACATCTACTCCGAAAAACCTCTGACCTAAAAATCCGCCTACAATTGCCCCGACAATACCAAGGACAATTGAACCGATTATGCCGCCGTGAGAACTCGGAGCTAGAAAATTAGCTATAGTTCCAGCGATCAAACCAAACACTATCCAATAAATAATAGACATATGAAACAATTCCTGTATTCAATTTAATATACAGCGGAGCAGTTGAGTTATCTTTGCTGCTCGCCTGAGAAGATCTGAACTAACTTAACAATTCCCCATGAGATAAACGCGTACACAACTATTGCAACAAGTGTTGAAGGTTCCAGGATCGAAGTAGTTTCAATTCCCTGTGCAGTGCCTCTACGGAAGATACCCTCGAATGGTAACACGAATAACCCTGTTACTCCGTATATGAAACTAACGAAAGTACTTGTAGAACCTGCACCTGCAAACTTAAATATCAATCTGAAGGCTAGCAGTATCTCTAGCAATCCGAAAAAGAAATAGACTAAATATTCAATAGTCTGTGAGCTTGTTGCTGCTGTTTTTACTTGAGTAGCCATTACCGGTTTACTTTCATCGCCTGTTGGATTATTTAATACGGCTGCAGGCTGCTCAACGTTCTGAGTAGTTACTGTCTCTTTTATTATTTCTGTCATTTATAATCACCCACTTTCAAATCAAAATTATTATTTACTACGATTATTGTGGAAGTTGTACTAAGATTATTGCCGGTTAATAGGTTCTATGAAGTTAATTTTTTTGATGACAGTTTCTTTTGGAAGAAAAACTAATAAAGCCTTCTCGATGAGTGCTGTTAAAGTTGTACCGTCAATGACAGCTTGGGCTCTAGCTTGAGTGATAATAGACGGGTTGATAAATAGAGTTACTCTCTGTTTGATATTAGTTGATATACTACAAGTACTACACCTATATGTAGTGGTTGTCAATGAGCAATTGTCGTATACTATCTATATGTGGACTTGTTCATCATGCGGCAGAAGATTTAACAAAGAAAACCAACCTCACAGCTGTAAAACAATACCTTTTAACGAACACTTTAAGCATAAAGATAAAGCTAAGGAATTATTTGATTATTTACTTGATCAAATTACCGATAAAATAGGAAAATGCGAAATTATCTCTCTACCTTGCTGCATTCATTTATTTGGGAAGTACGATTTCTTGGCTGCCTTGCCAAAGAAGGATAGTCTGGAAATACGATTTGCACTGGAGAGGGTATTGGATGATGCTAAATTGACAGCGTCTGTACCGCTTTCTACAAAAACATATAAAAACTGTCTAGTTATTGTGTCCACAAAGGATATTAATTACGAACTTTTAGAAATTTTGAGGGAAGCGTATTTTTTGAAAAGCTAACTCTCTTCATACTGCAAAGCTGATATAATTTTGATGTGAGTAAAAAACTTACATTTGCTCTTTTAGCTCCTGCTTTAGTAATTGCCGTTATACTAATTCTTAACTTACTCTCGCCTCAAAAAACTGAAATTGTTAATATAGAACCGTTGCCCGCTGAAGAAACACCTGAAATAATTGTCGACACCCCAAAACCCAATGACGTAGTTACAAGTCCGCTTGTTGTGAAAGGAAGGGCTAGAGGTACCTGGTATTTTGAGGCTGAATTTCCAATTACACTATATTATGGTGTAAAAGACTCCTCTGTTACGGTGAACGCATTTGCGTTAGGGGAGTGGATGACCGAAGATTACGTGGACTTTGAGGTAGTAATTAACTTTCCCGTTCCACCTGAGAACGATGGACTTCTTGTCTTAAACAAAAATAATCCTTCGGATTTAAGAGAACAGGATAAAAGTTTATCTATTCCACTTAGATTTCATGAGTGAACTTAAAAGCATCGATATTCGTCAGATGTTTAGTAAAGCACGTTGTGAATTATTGTTAGTATTTTTAGCTGTCTTTTTGATTTATATTTCAAATTTATACTACGATTACAAAAAAGATTTAAGTAAAAATGGTAACGACCTGATACTTACTCACGACGGCTATCGAAACACTTTAACTTCCGTAGATAACGTCCCCAATGTATTTTTGCCATATCTTATATTGGAAAAGCACACGATATATTTTGATTCAATTCTTAATGTAGTTAAACGATTTGAAGATTTAAATGCCCCGCATCCATATTTTCTTTTACCAACCGATGGGGGATTAATATCAGTTTATCCCTTAGCCTCTGCTTTTATTTCTTTGCCGTTTTATGTTTTGCCCTTTTTGTTAAAAAATCCCGATTTGAATTTCTACGAAAATATTATGCTCTTGTTAGTGATATCGAGAGTTGTTGCGGCTTTTATTACTGCAATCTCAGTAGCCTTAATGTATTTGGCTATATCTAAGATTAGTAATCGGAAGTGGCTTAATTTGCTGTTAGTTGCTTTTTTTGCCTTTGGGACACCTTTATTTACAATAGCCAGCCGGGGACTATGGATGCACACTACTTCTTTACTACTGATCTCACTCTTAATTTATATACTTCTTAAAAACGAGCTTAACAAAAGGTCGGTCTTTTGGATGTCGTTGTTGATGGGAGTGTTAGTGCTTATTAGATTAACAAATATTATTATTGTTATTCCGGTTGGTCTTTATTTACTAATTCAAAACAAAAAGAACTTGTTTCCCGTGTTACTTGGAGGTCTACCGGCTATCCTGACCTTGATGTATACCAACTTTTTATTTTACGGCTCAGTTTTGTCAAACGGCTACGTTGCACGTGATGATTTTCATTGGACAACTTCATATTTAGAGAGTTTACCTGGGTATTTTGTAAGCCCTGCCCGAGGATTTCTATTCCTTACGCCATTATTACTAATTGGTTTTTCTTTGATATTTAAATTTAATAAACTCAGTCTCCTCTACAAAATGTTTATGGCCATATGTTTGATTCAGATTCTGGTTATGGGAAAATGGTGGGCGTGGGAAGGCGCTAACGCTTTTGGAGCCAGAATGCTAACCGAGATTATTCCATTTTTGTTTGTTCTAACAGTTGAAGTTGTTAAAAATGTAAAACACAAAATTCTTTTAGCTTTGATGATTGTATTGGTTGTATATTCGATATTGATTCATTCAATCGGTGTTTTTAATAAAAAGAGCAGATGTGCAGAACTTGATAATTGGAATTTTAACTGTCTTGTGCCGCTAAAATAATTTTATAAATCAACATGCGGGTGAGACCAGCCTTGGCTATTAGATCGGTATAACTCCACTAACCTCAGGCCTCTAAAAGGTGACTACAATACTCTTTTAATAGATGAATTAGAGGGAAATACTATAAGTAAGTTAAATCTGCTCTAACACTTCTATAACACCTTGAGTATATGGCTTACTTGCTGCAAGATCGGCTATAGCCTTAACTTTATCTGGCGCATTACCAACTGTATAGAAAAAATCTATCTCTTCAGCAGTTTCTGCATCACCCAAGCTATCTCCAATCATGGCAAATTTGTAATCAGGATAAACGCTCTTTAATTGGGTAAATGCATCTTTTTTGCTACCATCTTTAGGATATAGAATTACGTTTCCAAAACTCGAGGTAACTCTGACAATAATTCCCATTTTCTTTTCGTTAAAATATTTCTGTAGATAATCTGTTATTTTTTGGGCTGCATCCAAATTTCTTTTTCCGTATCTGAATACGTGAATACTGGCTGTGTATTTTCTAAACTTATTTAAATAAATGCCAAGAGGTATCTCGTTATATTTCTCATTTTCTATTATGTCAACGGTATCAGTACATTCGTAGTGCACCTCTGGTTCAAGTGTATTAACATATGCACTGAGCGCACCCATTGTTAGTTTTTGCAGTTTTGCCGGGCTTTCTATTAACAGTATTTCAGGCGCATCGAGTGTTTTTTTATAATAAACGCCGTTTTCTAAAATAATTGGACCATTAAGACCAAACAGTTGATATATATCGACTATATCCTCAACCGCACGATTCGAATTTAGGCCGAAAAGGTGCCCCTTCTGAGATAGTTTTTTTATTGTGTTTGGTAATAAATCAGAGTTTGACTTCTGATTTGGTTGTATTAGGGTGCCATCTATATCTAAAAAGAAAATGTAAGGTTTCATAAGCAAGGCGGTAATATTGGGCAAATTAATACTACCGCCATTTTATGGCTATTCCATGCATCTAGCAAGATGGTAGGATGCCTGGTGAAACAACTGTGTTGCGTGCTGTTCGTCCGTATTTACTCTAACTATAGAAGACATAATGCACTGCAATATCCGTCCGATCCTAAATATCTTCTCTGCTTCTGCTGCAGTTATCTGCATTAAGTTTGCTACTTCAATAAGTGCAAAACTCTTGAGCAAAGTGTAGCCCCAGGCAGAGTCCGGGAGGTTATGCGCATCTCTGGCCGTACCAGCAAAGCACGCCAGATCAATTATCGGCATGCCAATAACTTCCGTGTGCGGATCCACATAGCGTGTGCCGGACTTGGTAAGATAAACGTTTTCAGGTGTAAAATCCCAACTTGAAAACGTAGCGTATCTTGGAGTAAGCCTTAATACATCTTGTGCTAACTTCTCAAATAGAGGGTTTAGATTACCGGTGTCCATAAAATCCAGATATTTTTGGTACTGATCGTGAGCCAATGCAACCGCCTGAGCGATCGATTCCATAGATCTGTCGCATTTATGACGAGTTGTCCGATAAATCTTGGTCAAGTCCCCTATTAGTTCCCTATAAAGCCGGATTGGGTTGATTTCGGATCTGGATCTTGCTATAAAATCCGGTCCCAAATCTTCCATCAGAATGTAGGAATATTCCAAGTTCAGAAAGGTGTAATTAATTCTAGGAATAAACTCAGGTAAGCCTAATCTTCGAATTTTTCTGTATCCATCCAGGTTATCCTCAAGTTCTTTCCGCGCTAGATCGTCCGTAGCTATTTTTAGAACTAACGTGGCATCACCTTGCTTTACTCTGTAAACTTCCTGACACACGTTTCCGGACGTCAACTTCTCGACAATGGTCAATTCGTGCATTGCCAGCACACTTTGAAGGTTTTTCATTTTGTCTCCTCTCTTTGGTTTTTTTGGTTGTTGCGAGCATTTTACATTACTACGTCTACTGATTACAATCCTTGAGCTTTACAGTTGCCTCCGAAGACTATATGAAAAACCTTACAGTATGTTATAAGTTACACATCAAATTCACAACGATTAGAAATAAAGCACTAAATCGGTGACTTAAGGTGGAAGTAATCAGGTCCACTTTTAGTTCTTTGAAAAACTAAAGATTATGAAATAGGAGGTATGAATCTCAAGATATGAAGGTTAAAACAAGGGTAAAAGTAGTTCAACAACGGGTAATTACGGTTCTTGACGTTAATAGCAAGCCGTAACAAATATAATCCTTAAATAGATCAAAAACAAAAAGGAGAGTGCAG
>MEWG01000045.1:24529-26065 GCA_001773295.1 candidate division WWE3 bacterium RIFOXYD1_FULL_39_9 | reverse complement strand
GAACTTCAGACTTCCGTTTATAGGGGGAAATCCGAACTATAACAATGTGTTCAAAATCACACGTGGGGACTGTACAGGTCATATTAAGTCTGGTAATGGTTCGCCCCTTGATATCGCGATGCCTGTAGGAACTCCCATATACGCTTCCGGTCCAGGACAAGTCGAAGCAGTAGCAGATAACGAAGCCTACAATTCAGGCAGGGGAAACTATATCATTATCAAAGACAACCTAAATGATATTGAATGGCATTTCCTGCACCTTTCTAGTGTATTCGTTGGCCTAGGTCAACAAGTAATAAAAGGGCAGCTAATCGCTCTATCTGGGGATACAGGTGACAGTACTGGTCCGCATCTACATCTTGAAGCAGCATACAACGGCGGGTCCTACGAAGGCATTTACGAACTGCCCGATATTTACTGGGAATACAGTGATCACTGTACAGTAGTACCTGGAACCGATAGAGCAGGAACAGCGTATGGACCAGAAATTGAAGGAAATCCCTATAACTGGTGCCCGTCTTTTGCTTCAGCAGGATTTAACAACGTTGTCTTGTTTGATCACTCAAACTGCAAGGGAAACATGAAGATCCTAGAGGACAACTTCTCAGTGGATCTTACTGGAGACTTCAACGACAGGGCCAGATCTATCTACGTCCCATCAGGCAAATCAGTTTATATAACTAGCAACAATAATGGAACTGGTGGAAACTATTGCGCCAATGAAGATAAATGGAATTTAGATGTAGATAGATACAACGATAATTCAATAATTGGGTGGAGTGGCGGCGAAGGTTTAAACATGGTTTCATTTGCTCATGTAGTAAACAGCAGCAACTGTGCTTATGTATTGTCAATGAGTGAAATACTCAGTAATGCAAGCACTACTGGCATGTATACATGGAATGAAACCTTAGATACCGGTGCCCTGGCGGAATTTGGAGTTGCAACTAACTCAGTGTTCGACTATGTTTTCCACGTAAGAGTTAACTATATTGGAGGAGACGATCATTACGACGCTGTCCAATTATGTGTCGCTTCAACATGTTTTGAAACATCTGAAACGGAGCATTACTGGGCGTGGAGTTCGTATGGTTTGGCAAGTGGCGTCTACGATATGAAGATCCGATACAGAACAGTTTTTGACAATGGAAGTTGGTCAAATGCTGACGTTGTTTATGACGGTAATTTGTACCTATCTCCCATACGTTCAGAGTATGCACCTTGCGGAGCATCTGTTTCTGGGGCTAAGTTAGAGTCTGGAGGCGACTGTATTATAGTAACTTCAAATGTCGCTGACCTTGCGTTTGCAGGTTGGGGAGATAGAAGTAACTTGTACATCACCGCTACCGGATACGATGCCTTAGCCTTCCTCTCATCAAACTATCAAGGCGAACCTCATGTAATTCGCGATGGGCAGACTAGATTCTTTGGGGGCAACATATCGAGCATCGAATTAAGGGACCCGCTTGGTTCCAGTTCGTATGTTCCTACTGAGCCTCTAGGGGTAGACGCAAACACTTTGGCCTACTTCACAAT
>MEWG01000045.1:24101-24513 GCA_001773295.1 candidate division WWE3 bacterium RIFOXYD1_FULL_39_9 | reverse complement strand
GGCAGGTTTGGGTATGCACTTCACACACCATTAAATGGGGACGACAGCAACATCAACCTAGGTGCTGTGGACTTTGGCTCACCTTTAACAATCGAGATGTTTTACAAGCTCGACTATGACACTAATGTTCAATATATTGCATCACAGCTCGGTGGAGGAACAAACGTCGGGTACCTGAAGTGGATGCTCGGGGTAAATAACCACAGATTTCGGACATGGGCGTGTTACATCTACGGTTGTCACGAGGGTTATGGTATTGAGGATATAGTTGTGGATCGTTGGTACTATCTTATGCTTACCTACGATGGAGCAACAACCGCAAAACTATACATAGACTCTGTACTTCAATCAACTATCACAATGGACGGCGTTATGTCACCGGGATTAACGACCTTTGAACTTGGAGACGGGT
>MEWG01000045.1:23874-24071 GCA_001773295.1 candidate division WWE3 bacterium RIFOXYD1_FULL_39_9 | reverse complement strand
AGAATCTCAAACATAGTTCGTGTGCCGTTAGGTCCCCCTGCAGCAACACCAACGCCGGTACCAGTTCCAACAAATACCGCCGTACCTACTAACACTGCTATGCCATCTCCGACCAACACTGCCACACCTGTACCTACCTCTACACCACAGCCTGCTGATACATCACTTTACAACTTTGAGAATGGAACAACGCAGAG
>MEWG01000045.1:23410-23851 GCA_001773295.1 candidate division WWE3 bacterium RIFOXYD1_FULL_39_9 | reverse complement strand
CTGGTTTAACCAACTCAACAAATGTGGCTTATCTTGGTACCCGCTCGGTTTGTGCAATGACTAACTTCTCTGGTAGTGGATGGAGTGGCGGCTACATCTTTGTTAACAAGGCAGTTACAAATGCCAACATCATCACTGCACGAGTCTACGTGCCTGTCGGCGGTATCAGTAACTACGGGGTATCTCTTTACCTCCAAGACAAAAACTGGGGTTGGTATGAAAGTCCGTCTGTTAATCCTACTCCAGGACAGTGGAAAACCATTACCTGGAATCTGGCTGGACTGGGCTTTGCTACGCCTACAAACCGGATTGGTCTGCATGTGGGGAGCAACTCAGCCTACCAAGGGTGTCTCTACTTCGACAGCGTCGACGTTACTACACCGTAAACAAAGACCGTACCACATAATCTTTAGTCAGAGTGTTCGTTTTGAAGAGGCGGAT
>MEWG01000045.1:0-23398 GCA_001773295.1 candidate division WWE3 bacterium RIFOXYD1_FULL_39_9 | reverse complement strand
ATACAACCGATCGCTATTAATATATAAATTTTCAAAACAAATAACTATAAGGTATAATGCCTACTAAATGGAACTTACTAAATCACAGCTTGGTGAAAAGATAAGGAACTACAGAACCAGAAAAGGTGTGAGTCAGTTTGAGTTAGAGCTCTATATGAACACCTCTCCAGGTAGGATTAGTAAAATCGAGAATGGAAAAATAAACCCCGACAAAGAGACGATAATTGAAATTGCTAAATTCCTAAAACTTAAATCATCTGAAATATCGTCATTGTTCGGGATTGATTACTTAGACCTTGCGCATCTATCAAAGGATTTAAGTAAATTAATTTTGCTAAATACAAAAGAAAATATTATAGATTTTGTTGTAGACGATCTATCGTTAAAATTAGGCTATATTGCTTCGGCCATTTTTATAAACGAACAGGGAAGAATATACATGAGAGGGCTGACAAAGAGTAAATACTCCAGGCAAGCACTAGCTGTACTATCAAAACCACTAAATGAATATTATATGGAAATACAAAATGCTCCGCATAACTTAGTTGTTAAGTCGTTAGTCAAGGAAAAATTCTATAAAACAAATAAGACAAGTAAATATACCTCTCCGCTCGTAAGTGTAAAAGAAGCCAACAAAATACAGTTAATAACAGGTGACAAGAGCAACATCATCATACCTTTATTATGTAATGACGAAAAAATTGGTGCGATAGTTTTTGTATCTAAATACAAAACTGATTTTTCAGAAGATCTAGATATACTAAAGCTAGTAAGTGAGCAGATAGCGACTACTTTATACAGATGTACCAGCACAACCTATAGTTTGACCTAATCGGTGTTAAAGTGTAAAATAACGCCATCTACTAATACAGACTAATACGAAAAGGAGGAGAATATGGTTACTCATGATAAGAAGCGTACAACAAATCCCAAACTATCTGTAATAGCATTACTGATCTTTGGTGTGCTCAGTGCGCACAGTCTTCTGGGATCTTTTGGTTTGTACGTTATTACCGAAGAGATGCTGATTGTAAGTGCTATTATTCGAATAATAACAGGCATTTACATTACCATTGGTTTCTATGAGAGATCGTCAAGGCTTCTTGCACTAATAACAGCCTTGTCTGTGACCTTTACAATTGCGAATTTGTCTTTGCTGCTCAAGTAGAAAACCTGGCCGAACTAAAAAACCTTATGGATTCCAAGAGTCTGTAAGGTTTTTTTAATTTAAAACTACCTAAATACAAAGTTGCCAATAACTCCAAATCTGGAATAATGGTTCTACCGTTGAAAGAGGTTCGTTATTCTTAAGCGGAAATATGTCTAAATGGATGCGACTATCAATACTTATATTTCTAGCCGCGGTTGCCGCATTATTCCTTCTCACCAAAATCATGCCCAATCTACCGGCAACAGAAATAGAAACAGTAGTCATTGAGCCGGAAATTCCAAGAAAAGTATATTTAGGTGCATGGGTTGGTGGATTTTGGACCGATACTACTCGGACTTTAAATTCTTCGGCACTTACGTCGTTTGAGAAATTGATCGATAAAAAAGTTGCAATAGCAAACATCTACACAGATTGGACGTATCTTAGGGAACCGGCATTAATCAAAACACTAAATATAATGTCCTCAAATGGCTGGACCCCCATGATCAGTTCGAATCCTAAATTTTTTAGCAGCTGCCCTGATAATAAAAAATCTCTTTATAAAACCGTTGCAGAAGGGGAGTGTGATGATTTTTTGCGCGAGGCAGCCAAGAATCTTCGTTCCTATAATAAACAGGTGTTCTTCCGCTTTGCTTGGGAAATGAATTTACCTCAAATGTACTGGAGCGTTCAGTTTATGAAAAGTAATCCATCCGATTTTAAGTCAGCGTGGCGGCGATTATATACAATTTTTCAGGAGGAAAAAGCCGAAAATGTTATTTGGGTTCTATCTTTTAACACATCAAATTCAAAAACTATTCCTTACAAGGAGCTCTATCCGGGCAATGATTACGTTGACTGGGTAGCAATTGACGGCTATAACTGGGGAAATTCCCAGGATTGGAGCGGGTGGACAAGTTTCAATAGTGTATTTAGAAGTTCGTATAACGAGCTTACAGCGATAACTTCTAAGCCGGTAATGCTTTCGGAGGTAAATTCTGCCCCCGGGCCAAAAAAACCTGAGTGGTTGCGGGATATGCTGGCAGTTCAGATTCCTCAGAATTTTCCAAATGTTTCTGCAGTAATATTTTTTAATGAAAATAAAACAGAAGGCGAGGACGTTGATTGGAGAATAGAGATCCACCAAGAGAATCTAAGCGCACTTCACGATGTTTTAGACAACAGCATTTATTCAAGCGTGTATCCTTAGAACTCAGTATCGGCAGTTGTTTCCGGATAATTTTTACCTGAAGAATAAACCTCTGTTTCCAGTAGTTGAGCTATCACATCACTTCCGAAAATAATAATCTCGTCGGTTTGAAATTCTTTCTTATACTCATCTCTTTCTATAATTAGCTCTGCTACATAACTTATTTCCTCAGGAGTTAGCTGTACACCCGTTTCTTCAGCGTAGCTTTCTAAAGCTCTGACGGCAAGTCCGAGTAAAGTGATCTCTTCACTATAATTGAATTGATAAAATGGACTTGGTATAGGTGTATCTGTTGCAGCTAATACATTTCCTGAGTTTTTTAATTCTTCTACAAAAGGACTTAAAAGCGCCAGAGTATTTGTGTCCGCCTCACTATCCATTAAATTATTTAGTGCTTGAGTTGTAGGTGTCTCGGGATTTTTCAAAACTTTGGTTGCGCTAAAGGCCGATGTTCCGAATAATGTTAGTGTTAGAGCCATAATGGCATGTGTTTTAGCAAATAAAAACATTCTTCCCAGATTATTTCTAACATTATTTAACAAGTACGGATGAATATACTTAGCTACCGAGTACAAGTACAACGAGTGCCACAATACTGTGTAGAAACTCCAACCCAAGACTAAGTACGTATTGTAATTGCCAAAAACACTTGATCTGGCAAACAGAACAAAGGTAAACAAAATAATGTGTAGAGAGGAGATTGTCATGCCTAAATTAAAAGAGCTGACAAAATCATTATGAAGACCGGATATCTTAACTCCGGTTGGATGCCAAGCAGGCACACCTTTTGTAAGCATATGAATATAAGTGTAAAGATATGTGTAGGAATTATTTAGAGCCGCAAGTTTTGTACCGACTCTACTTTTATTTACTCTTGTTGCCGGCACTAATAACCTACTTACAATTATATAAGGTATGAAATAAAGACTATTTGCAATAGAGAGTGTATCGGGATGAAAATACAGCAACATTAAAAACTGAAATGAAAAAATAACTGAGGACGCTTCCGATAAATAATAGAGTGGATTAATGATATATACTAAACGCGCCATTAGACTTAGTTTGGCTTTTGGCCAGTATTGTGCAAAGACTAAATTTCCGCTGCACCATCTTAAGTGCTGTTTAAAATATCCTTGATACGTCTCCGGGCTTGTACCTATGCTTACAATTAGCGGTAAATATTTTACATAGTAGCCGTGCTGCGTAACCAATAAACCGGTAGCTAAATCTTCGCTAGCATGTACTTTCGGTGTCCCATCAAGCAGCTGAATTGTTTCGCGTCTATAAATTGCGCTCGTTCCAACACACATGGCTGCCTTAAACTCATCTCTGCACGGCATGATGATTCTATAAAATTCTTCGACAATATTGCCGCCTCCAAATTCTATTTTGGATCTGTTGTGAACCTCGTCAGACTGTTCAAAATACTGAGGAGTCTGCAAAATACCTATCTTGCTGTCAGAATCAATATACGGTACTAAATCTTTTAACGAACCTTTTGTTGGAACAAAATCTGCGTCTAATATAAATATAAATTTCCCTGTAGAGTTAGCGTAACCATACTCTAGATTACCTGATTTCTTGTACTCACCTTTATTTGGTCTGGATAGATACGTAAATCCGTACTTTTCAGCTAACGCACGATGATTTTCATCTCCGGCGTCATCCAACATATAAACTTTGTAATTTTTATAATTTAATTCGGAAACCGCTTTGACTACTTGTTCGTGAACATCAAGTGCTTCTCCTGCATAGGGCAAGAAAACATCTACAGAAGGTTCTTCGTGCTCAGCCCAGTATTTGTTTACAAACCTTTCGTGTTTTTTGATATCAAACCCTTGAAAGAAAAGTTGTAAAACATATCTTAAAAATTTATTAACGATGAAAATGAAAATTAAGGGACCAAAAATTAAGAGGTATACTTTATCGATTCTAAGAAACCGCCAAAAACCATATCCCATTAAGAGCGCGGATATCGCACCTAGCACGCCGAGAACTCGGACTACGTGCGCATTTGTTCTCGCGTATTGATACTTGTCTAAATACTGGGTTTGATTCCACATATTTATAAGTGTGTTTCTTTATATCATAAAAAGTTGTATACTAAAAACTCGCTTTGGTAGGTTAGTAATTCTCATTAAGTTTTAAGTTTGCCTTTTTTGTTAGTACCAAAGCATTTCATGTGATCGTGTAATTTTGAGATTTATGTCAAAACTAGAATCGTTTATAGTACTGACATTTTCTTACATAATTTTCGAAGTTCTACTCATCCGTATAGGGTTTTTCTTTGGTATTCCGATCAGCAACATCACTTTGCCTGCAACCTTAATTATCTATTGCGCGGGTATCGCAATTATTTTCGCCCTTTTAAGTATTTCTGTTGAAGAAAAAATAAATAAATATATTTCACTTCTAGGATTTGTTGTTACTATCATCGGTTTAGGCGTTGTCTCGCATCTACTTTCAAACACTTACGACACTAGCTGGGATGGCCAGGGTTATCATCAAACTGCAGTTATCGCACTTTCACAAGGCTGGAATCCGGTTAGAGAAAAATCTATTTCACTAAAACAAGAGCTGCCTAGCCAGATATTTGCAGAGGGCTACCCGTCGGCATTATGGGAGATCGAAGCTACAGTTTATGCTCTTACCGGAAGAATAAACTCAGCTAAGGTTGCTAACTTCGCTGCCGGCTTTATTTCATTGGTTCTCTTATATATCTTGTTCAAGAAAATTAACTTTGGCACTTATATTGCTTCAATAATGAGTCTTCTGATTGTTATACAGCCGGTTTACATCATGCAACTTCTTACTTTCATGCAGGATAGTTTTGGGTATCAGACTTTGCTTATTGCAATGGCCTCTTTGGCCATATTAACGATAAGTCCTAAATCGTATTGGGCGACTGCTATGTTTATTATGGCGGAGCTGTTGCTGGTAACAACTAAATATAGTCACTTACCGTTGGCTTTAATACTCGGTGTGATTTTTGGACTAATTGCTTTAAATAGACTGCTTAACAAAATATATGTACTTAATAAATGGACTTACTACTATCTTGCGGCGCTCATTTTTGTTTCATGTATTTTTGCGTATATTCCATATATTAGAAACGGTCTTTTACATGGTGCTATTTTTTATCCCACAAACATCCCTGAACTAATGGGTAGTGTCAAATATAACAATATTCCAAATAATCTTGATAATAAAGACAAGTTAACTTTGTTTTTTTATGGAATATTTTCTAAAGCTCAATCAAAGGAAAGCGGTGATCCGAGAAGTGAAGGAAATTTAGCCGAACTTAAGGTTCCTTTCACATTTACTATTGATGAGGTTACAGACAGCGCAGATCTTCACAACAATAGGGTAGGGGCAGGGGGACCTTTATTTTCGGGAATTGTTGTTCTCACATTCTTATTCTTATTATTCGTGACGTTTAAAGCTCACGATCAGCATGAGAGATACGCGGTTTATGTGGCTTATTTCTCTTTAGGATTAATTACTTTTTTGGCTTTACTTACACCAACACCAAATTTATTAAGATATGCTAATCAAGTTCAATTGATACCGTTTGCGATAGTAATACCAATCTATGCTGTTTTTAGAAAGCGCTATGTTAAAGCATTTACAGCAATCTTCATTCTTCTTATGAGTTTTAATGTTGGGTTTTACTCGTTTGCAGTATTTCAAAGACAGATAGAAGAAACTAGACAGATGAACGCGCAATTTGATCGAATGAGACGCTCCGGCGACACTTTCCAAGTTCGTGCTCAACAATTTTATTCTAGTTACGTCATATTAAACGAACAAAAGATCCCTTTTGTGGCATCCGAACACTTACGGTGCGGTAAAAGCGAGACTTTAGTAGCTTCCTCCTCCACAACACAATTTTGCAAGAAATAGTTTGATTGCAAAAATAATACCGTTGGTCTAGAGTTAAAGGGTGGAGATATTAAAATTTATTTCACAAAATCCACTTATTTTATACCCACTAATCTTGTTTGATTTGGTTGTCAGAGGAATTGCACTGTGGAAAAGCGCACAACGAAATGAAAAATGGTGGTTTATAGCGTTACTTGTTGTGAATTCGGTAGGAATATTACCGTTAATTTATTTAGTGCTCCTAAGATTACAAGTTCGAAATAAGGCATAGTGATAGATGGCAGAAATTAAAAAATCGACTCGTAAGAAAGTCTTAACAACAAAGAAAACTCCGGTAAAAAGAGTGCGGGTTGCAAAAAAAGCCCTTGATGTTGCGCCGGTTGCCAAAATAGAAACTCCTGTACCACAGGTAGAAAATACGATTAACCATTTGCCCGACCTAACCAAAATTAATCCTGAACCCGTTGAAACTGTGCAGACTCTTCAAATGGACAATCAGAGTGTGACTGCAGCAGCTCAGCCCAAAACAGCAAAAGTAATTAAACCGATAGATTTTCTAAATATTATATTTGCGGGTTTGCTGATGATTGTTGGTTTAGCTGTTTTGTTTTCTTCGATTTATATTTTTTACTTATGTGTAACTAAACAGAACGGTTTAACGCCGACTACCAACACTAATCCAGTAATTGTCGAGGAGGTTAAAGAGTCATCAGAAACATTAAGTGCACCTGTGGACAGGACATTGTTCAAAATTACTATATTAAACGGAAGTGGAATCCCTGGGGAAGCTGCCAGAACGCAAAAACTTCTAGAAAACGAAAGATTTGTCGTAGAATCTATAGGTAACGCCGATAGAATAGATTACAAAAGTACTGAAATAATTGTTGGGAGCAAAGTACCTCTGGAATTTACATTAGATTTAATGAACGAGTTAGGTAAAAATTTCCTGCTTCTATCTGAAATTCAGTTCGATGAGTCAGAAACCGGCGTTACAATAATTGTGGGCAGCACTCCTTCAATTACTGCAACAAATTGATGTAGTTAATACAGGGTCAGAGTGCCCTCTTTTAGATTTAGAACCTTGTCTACGCCAATTCTTTCCACAAAAAATCTATCGTGTGAAATTAATAAGAGAGTTCCTTTGTACTCTCTTAGGGAGTCCTCCAAAACTTCTTTAGTATCTATGTCTAAATGATTATCCGGCTCATCCAAAACTAACATGTCGTAATTTTTATATGCAAAAAGCGCAAAAGCAAATCTGGCGCGCTGCCCCGGACTAAGATTTCTAACTCTTTTTACCAAATCGTCCTTTTCGAACATAAACTTATTCAATTTACCAAATGCTTCGCCATACGAACATCTGGTTTCATCAATGAAAGCGTTCAGCAAATCCTTGTTGTAGTCCAGATGAGTTTGTTTTTGTGCAAAATACCCGATCTTTATATTATCGCCTATCTTAACGATACCTTCCGAAGGCTCTTCTTCACCGATTAGCATTTTTACAATAGTAGTTTTACCTGCACCATTTGGTCCGAAAAGCCAAACTTTTTCACCTCCGCGTATGTCAAAGGAAAGATCCGAAAAAATTTGATTTGTTGAATAAGATTTTGAAACAGATTCAAATCTCGTCATTAATTTTGAATGGGTAACACCGGTTTCGAATTGAACTTCACTCATTCTTTTATCAAGATACTTTTCCTTTTTATTATCTTCTATTTCACGTTTTATTCTTGATTTAACTTGTTCTGTACCACCTTTACGGCTAACTTTATGAACGCGCGCTCTCTCCAACAGACGTTCTAGTTGCGCTTTTTTCTTAACGAATTGAATATATTCTTCATCCCATTTGTTTATAAGACGTAGCTTTTCTTCTTTGTAGTTATCGTAATTTCCTACAAATCTATACAGAGTTTTATTATCTATTTCCCAAATCTCATCGACAGTGTTGTTTAGAAACTCTCTATCGTGAGAGATCATAAGTACAGTTTTATCAAGATTTTTAAGATAATTTTCCAACCATAAAATTCCTTCTATATCCAGATGGTTTGTCGGCTCGTCAATTAAAAGAAAAGTGGGTTCTTCAAGTAAAGTCTCGAGCAACTTTAGTTTCATTTTCTGCCCCTCGCTTAAAGTACTTATTTCTTGATAAGGATCAAAATTTTCAAATTCGAGCCGGTCCAGAAGTTTTTCAACTTTATAAAAATCCCAATTGTTTTCTAATCTTTTTTCAATGAATTCACCAACAAGCTCGTCGGGAAAGACTATCTCCTGCGGAACGTATCCTATTTTTTCGGCTTCAAGAATCACGTTTCCCGTATCCGGAACAATTTCACCGGAGATTATCTTAAATAGTGTAGATTTACCGCAGCCGTTTTTACCTACAAGAGCAACTTTTCGGTTATTTCCGACCCTAAAATCAATATTTCTAAACACAGGTTCTCCTGTAAATGTTTTAGTTAAGCCTTTTCCAATGATCATTGCTGTATGATTTTATCAAATCTTCAGAATTCTATATGGTATTATTATTTCGATGGAGACAGAGATTCAAGGCGACGAAAAAAAGAAGCCATTTTTATCCCATATTTCTACTAAATTACCGATAGTTATGTTGATCGTGGTAATGATGGCCACTTTAGTTTTAATTCTACTTACTGCCGGAGCTGTAATGCTCAACCTTTCTCCACAAACAGTAACCGTAGTACCTCCACAATCTAGTGACGATGAGCAGATAAGCTTCCCTAAACCTGAAGATCCCAACGCATGTTGGATAAGTCCGGAAGAAAGGTACTCAAACTTTACAAAATTAAATATTTCGAATAAGAAAATTACTTTATCCGCAGATGAACTCAGCAAATTTAAAATTAAATTTAAAAATTTGAATCCAGCATCGTTTTATAAAATTCCGGGCGAACTTAAAAGATATGTCTTCAATAAGGAACAGGATAAAGTAGCGTACATTCTTGAAACGATAGATAAAGACGGCAAGAAAACTAGAGCCGTCCATTTGTATGACTTTAACAAGAAGACTAATAAGATAGTTTACGAATATGAAAGTGTCCCTACTGACGATCCGGATTACACTTACGAACTAAAGGATTTAGGTTTCTCACCGGACTCGACGCTCCTAGCAATTACAACTACTACAGGAAGTTTGTTGCATAAGTTTTCCGAGGAGTCGACAGTAGAGTTATTTGACTACACTGAACGCGAGAAGAATAAAACCAGAAGGTGGTTATATGCCTTTGCTTCACCTCGTATTTCTCAAAACAACAAATACTTGCTTTACACTGAGGGTTATTACGAGGGTGCTAATAACTTTATTTATAATCTAGAGACAGGCGTTACTACTGATCCGGGATATACGGCTTATGTCGCAGGTAGCAATGCTTTTGGTTGGTATGACAACAAGATGTTAGTTCAAAAAATGGACTACGGGTGGAGTCAGGAACCGATTGAAAACGAGCCCAACAACGGTATTTTACTGGTGAGCCCTGAAAAATTAACCGACATTATATTTTTACTGGACAATAAGACTGAAATGTTTTACGGCGTCGGGCCGATAATAGGGGACTATCTTTACATTAAGTCAAACGAACGTGCGTTGAGCGATAAGTTTTCGTGTAACAATGTAGGCAGTAAATTACAAGTTGAGAGCACTTTTGATATATTACGGGTTTTTAACATCGATACCAGACAAAGTAAGGAGGTTTTGAGAACCGATACAACTAATTTTTCAGGCGTAGCAGACAGTCCCGTGTATTTTATAACAGATTCCTTAGTTATCGGAGGTAGAGAAGAGGTAATTGTAGCTATTGCAAGAAATGTTAATTTTGATTTTTCTGAATTCTACGTACTAAACGACGACAACACACTCTCTCCGATTACAAATGTTGCCGCAAACTAGGCATTTTTGTCACAAATTACACATAGATAGAATTTGATATATCACAAATAAATTAGGATAATGTTTAAATGCAAAAAATAATTCCACATCTATGGTTCGACAAAGAAGCGAAAGAAGCTGCTGAATTTTACGTATCTGTTTTCAAAAATTCCAAGGTAAACAGTATAAATACACTGCATGACACGCCGTCCGGCTCAGTAGATATTGTAAGTGCAACTATCTCTAACTTTGACTTCGTTTTCCTAAGTGCCGGACCACATTTTAAGATCAATCCTTCCATCTCATTTATTGTCATTCTGCCAACTCCAGAGGATGTTGAAGCAATCTGGAACAAGATATCTGTGGGCGGAACTGCGCTAATGGAGCTTGGTGAGTATCCATTCAGCAAGAAATATGGCTGGATACAGGATAGATATGGTGTCTCCTGGCAAATAATTTTTATGGAAGAAAACGTACTAAAACAGGATATTGTACCCACACTTATGTTTACAAAGGAAAGAGCAGGTAAAGCAGAAGAAGCCATTAATTTTTATGCCTCGATATTCAAAAACTCAGAAGTAAAGTATCTGTACAGATACGAGAAAAACGAATCACCGGAGGATGAAGGTACCATCAAATACTCTGAATTTATACTTGAAGGTCAATACTTCTCGGCAATGGACAGTAAACAAGCTCATGAATTTGTATTTAATGAAGCAACATCATTTATGGTTAATTGCGACACCCAAGAAGAAATTGATTACTACTGGAACAAACTGTCAGCTGTTCCGGAAGCTGAGCAATGCGGGTGGTTAAAAGACAAGTACGGTGTTTCTTGGCAAATAGTGCCATCCAATTTGGATGATTTGCTCAATAGGGGAACACCAGAACAGGTGGAGCGCGTCACGCAAGCATTCTTAATGATGAAAAAGTTTGATTTAGCCGAACTGGATAGAGTGTATAAGAGCAACTAAGCTTTTATAAGAGCTTTCAAAGTTTTTTTCATCATATATCCTAAAGCTAAGAATAGGACTAAGTAAATTAGAGTGCCCATAAAAGGCGGAAATTCTTTATAGATATAATCGTAACGATATAAAAGAGGCCATTGAATTAAATATATTTCGTAAGAATACTCTCCTAGTACGATTAAAAGCTTAGACTGTACATCTTTTAACAAAAGCACGAGAACTAACACTAGAACTGTCAAAATACTAATTAATTGCTCAACCCACACTTTTTCACCTACGCCTGAGTTAATTGCCATGTAGCCAAAACATATTAATAACAAGAGATTTAACGCGTAAAAGGAGAATGTAACAAGCCATTTTTCTGAAAATACTTTCGTTAAATAGTTCTTAATTTTTATACCTGGTTTCTTGATATAGAAATGTGCAAATAAAACACCGAGCGGAAAAGCTAAATAGTGCAGCTGGTATAGTTTAAGTACATCTTTAGTAACCGGAAGTTTCATATGTGAAAACACGTAACCTACCACAACCAGTATCAACGCAGAAATAACATATTTTTCTTTACGATAAACTAGTGGAAATAGTAGGTAGTAAAACAGGATCAAGGTAAAGTACCACAACGGTGAATTTATTGCGGTATCAATATCTGCATTTGGAAAAAAACCAAGAAAATTCAATATAACTGTCTTTAATGGGTAACTTTTGTGAAGCACCAATAAATCTAAAAGTAGAAATGAAACTAAGACAACCCACATCGAAGGAAAAATATTTTTTAACCTCTTGGTATAAAACTGTAATACCGGTTTCGTAGATTTAATCTCCGAAGTTGCCAAACCATAACCGGATAAAAACAAAAATATATTTACACCAACACCACCGGCTACAGACAGGGGATATAAAAATGTCTGGTTTGCTGACAAAAAATATCCTATGTGTGAAAAAATAACCATTAAAATAGCCACACCTTTAAGTTCGTTTGTATGAGATATATTCATCTCGTGCGGACCGCTGTCTCGTTTTAAAGAAATAATTAGTAAAAATGATAGAAAAGTAACAAAAAGAGCAGTTTGATATAACGGATCTACAACATTAATTTGCATTAATTACATCTCCCCAGGCTGCGTATCCACGCGCGGACGGATGAAATAAATCCTGCGAATAATATAGTGAATCCTGCTGTGACAGCAAATAAGTGGTGCTATATAGGTCAGTTAAACTTAGCCTTGGGTTATTCTTAATTATCTCGAGATCCGCCAGTACTTCGTTAAACTGCTCGGTACGATATTTTAGTAAAAAGTTAAATGGCGGATACACAAGTGATTCGGACCCTAAATAAGGTAAATTAATTACTTTTATTTGCGCGTTTGTTTTGGTGAGCAACTCGTTAAGGATTAGCGTGAAATTTTGTTCAAATTGTTTTAGCGTCTTTTTGTTATGCATGTCATTTACGCCTATCAACAAAGTGACGTAATCCGGCTGCTGCTCAATTGCTCGAGGCACTTGATTAGCAATTACTTTGTCCGTTGTATCGCCCGGATAGGACATATTTATAGCTGAGACATTCCCAAACTTTTCGGATAACTCCTTAGCATAACTGTAAACAAATGTCTCCTCGATCGTATCGCAGCCAACACCTGCACTTAAACTATCACCAAGTGCAACATATTTTACTTGATTATCAAACATCGGGTTTTCTATTGTAAAAGTTGTAATTTGAAAAGGACTTTTTAAATTATTGTCGCCGATAAAATTATAAAATCTTATATACGAAAAGAAGAGATAAAAAAAGATCAGCAGGAAAGCTGAAATTACTTTGATAAATTTCACAAGTTCATTATATACCAAGGTCTGCAGGAAATCGTAGAACGAAGTTGCGTTATTTTAGTTATAATCTTATATACATGAGTAAATATATATTTATTGTACTTGTTCTTTCAGCTGTAGGCGTAACATTGGCGGTTAAGTATGACCTCGCTGATTTCATTGGTAAAACAAATACTACAAACGCTGTAGTTGAAACAAACAATGAAACTTCCACACCGAGCAGTGCCGAACATCCCGACATTGAGGTTGTAGCACAAAATCTCGATATTCCATGGGAAATCGTGTTTCAAGATGCTGAAAATGCACTGGTCACTCAGCGCGAGGGGTCGGTAGTCAAGATCAACATTTCAAATGGACAAGTTGAAACAATACATACCTTTAGTGATGTCGGTGCTCGTGGAGAAGGCGGCTTACTTGGCACGGTTCTACACCCAAACTTTTCAAAGAATAACTACATATACTTTTATCTAACGTATAGGAATAATAACCTTTTACTTAACAGGGTAGATAGATACGAGCTGGTAGGCGGCAAACTGCAAAACAAAAAAACTGTTCTTGATGGAATTTTGGGCGCATCAAACCACGATGGCGGAAGGATGGCTTTTGGCCCGGACGGACTCTTGTATATAACTGCCGGGGATGCGCAAAATCCTGACTCAGCTCAAGTTACCAACGACTTAAATGGCAAAATACTTCGAGTGAATGATGACGGCAGTATTCCCGGCGATAATCCATTCAAAAATGCTGTGTATTCATACGGACATCGTAACCCACAGGGTATTACTTGGGATTCGTCAGGTAGATTGTGGTCAACGGAGCACGGTCCTTCGGGTCTTCAAACTGGCAATGATGAGTTAAATCTGATTTATGCTGGTAAAAATTACGGATGGCCTACTATTAAAGGGCAGCAATCAAAGGACGGGATGGTTACTCCGGTCATAGAATCCGGCACAAAAGACACTTGGGCTCCCGGACAGGTTGTCTTTTATAAAGATTCACTATTTTTTGTTGGTCTTAGAGGAGCTGCAATTTATAAAGCTACTCTAAGTGGAGAAAAGGTAACGGATTTTAAAGAATACTTCAAAAACGAATGGGGAAGACTAAGAACAATTGTCGTGGGACCGGATAAATATTTTTATATTTTAACTAACAACACTGACGGCAGAGGTATACCTAAAAAGGGCGACGATAAGTTAATTAGAATTAACCCCGAATTATTTTACAAATAACCCCTTTTGTCATGTCACTTCTATAGGGCAAATTCGTCGTCAGAACAGCACAAATCGGCTATTGTGGTATAATAGCTGAGTTAGTAACTTTAATGACCTGTTTTTACTTATTTGCGTCATTCTCATTAAAGCTGAATTAATGAGGGGGTGAATTTCACTATGAAAAAATTATACGTAGGTAACTTACCATTTGATTTTGATAATCAAAAGTTGGAGGAGTTGTTTGCAAAATACGGAAATGTTGTGTCTGCCATTCTTATTAAGGATAGGTACACCGGAAATTCTAAAGGGTTCGGATTTGTCGAATTAGACGATGATGGAGCTAAGAAAGCTATGGAGGAACTTAATAACCAAGAAGTTGGAGGTAGATCTCTTAAAGTAAACGAAGCAAAGCCAATGGAAACCGACAGACAGTTCAGAAGATAATGTTCGTGCTATTTAACTAATAGTTCATTAACCCAAAATTTTATTTTATTTAGTTACTGCAACAAAGTTATGGCAAACAAAATTGACGAATTAGTAATAAAGCTTGCTAATACAAAAACAGAGGAAACTTTGTTTAATCCGTATAACCAAGTGTGTAAAGATTACGATATAAACACCGCACCCGGTGTTCGTCAAGGAAATTTAAGAATGTATCTAGAAAGCTACGCCGAAGGAAGTGTCGAAGAACTTTGGGTGACAAGCTCTGCGGATTTCCATACTACAAAACTAACGGGGGTGCCATTACTAGACCCGGTAAATTTTGCATTTGTAGAGGGAATTCTCGGCGCACCTATTAAATTTGAAATTGCTACAAAAAATAGAACTATTTTTGAAACAAATAAATTATTTGGAAATGTTTGGGATTTAGCTGCAAAACAAAAAAAGAGACCTTTAATATGGGCCGTTTTGCCATTTTATCCACACGATACTGCCGGCATAACAACCAAAAGAGTACCTGAAGTTGAAGAATATAGAAAATACAAAGAGTTTTTAATGATGGTTATTGGTATTTATAAACCAAAAAATATAGTTACAATCGGTCCTGACGCAAAAAAGGCGGTAAGTTCTCTAAAACTTAAATCTAAAGCACACAAATCCCTTAATTAGAATTACTTTTATTTGCTTTTCTTCTAAGGTCTGTATCCAATATCTTTTTTCTCAAACGCAAACTAACAGGAGTTATTTCCAACAATTCGTCGTCTTCCAAGAAACTTAACTGCTGTTCAAGACTCATCTCCATTGGAGGTGGAAGTAAAATTCCGTCCTCACCAACAGATCTGTTGTTTGTAAGCTTCTTTTCTTTGCATACATTTACCTCAATATCCTCGTCTCTTCCGTTAATTCCCAATATCATTCCTTCGTACACGGTTGTCTGAGGACCAATAAATACAGGGCCTTTCTCATGCGCGGTTAACAATCCGTAAGGAGCCGCTTTGCCTGAATGGGATGAAACAATAACACCTTTTCTTAATTTTTGAATCTGTGAACCAACTTTATCTGTTCTTATAAAAATAGAGTTTGTTACAGCTGTACCTTTTGATAACGTTAGAAGTGCTCCTCTTAAACCTAGAATTCCTCTAGTTGGAATTTCGAAGATAACTCTTGTGGTATTGCTGGACAAGTCTTCCTGATTAATCAATACGCCTTTTCTTTTGCCGACTTCGCTTTTAACAGCCCCGACAAACATGCTATCTACATCGACGGTTAATTCTTCTACAGGTTCTACTTCGACACCGTCAACGACTCTTGTTATAACAACAGGCTTACTAACTTCTATTTCAAAACCCTCTCTTCTCAAAGTTTCCAAGAACACTGACAGGTGTAGTTCGCCCCTACCTGAGAGGATGTATTCGCCTCTCTCACCAAGTCTAAACTTCATGGCAATATTTGTTTGCAACTCTTTTTCTATTCTTTCCAAAATCTGTCTACCGGTGAAAAATTTACCTTCTTTACCCATCAATGGGGAGGTATTTGGTCCAATCGAAAGACTTAAAGTAGGTTCTTCGATTTTGATCGTAGGCATAGCCACGGTATCAGAAGGATCAGTAATGGTGTCACCGATCTCAACTGACTTCATGCCTGTCAAAGCAATTATGTCTCCTGACATGCCCTGATCAGTTTCTACGCGGTGTAATCCTTGATTTACGTACACTCTGTCGACGATAACGGATTCCTGAGTTCCATCAGCCTTAAGTATTGTTACTTTTTCTCCTGATTTCACTGTACCTCTGTTTACTCTGCCGATTGCATACTTTCCTTTGAAATTATCCCAATCCAGTGCAGAAACAAGCATTTGGAACAGACCATCGTTATCTTGTTTAGGTTCAGGTACGTTTTTAATAATAGCTTCAAATATTTCTGAAAAGTCGGCATGCGCTTCTGGATTATCGGGCATAGAGATCCATGCCTTGCCTGCTTTACCGGTTGCATAAAGTATTGGAAAGTCTAACTGGTCCTCATGTGTGGCTAACTCTAAGAATAAATCATAAATTCTGGAAAGCGTGTCGTCTATTCGGGCATTTTGTTTATCTATTTTGTTTACGACAACAATGATTTTTAAATTAAGATCCAGTGCTTTTTTTAATACAAATTTAGTTTGAGGCATCGGACCTTCCTGCGCATCTACAACTAAAAGTGCTCCATCAGCCATGTTTAAGGTTCTTTCTACTTCACCACCAAAATCTGCATGTCCCGGTGTGTCTACTATATTAATTTTTGTATCTTTATAGATAACTGCAGTGTTTTTGGCCAAAATGGTTATACCGCGCTCTCTTTCCTGGTCATTTGAGTCCATAATAAGGTCCTGAGTCATCAAAGCTTCGTTTTCCCTGAATGTTTGGGACTGCTTTAACAGACCATCTACAATAGTGGTCTTACCATGGTCAACATGTGCAATTATCGCAATATTACGTAACTTCATAGGTTTTTTGTTGAATAGTCGATAAATTCGGCTTGTTTAAGATTAATTAAGGACTACAAGCGTTAATTATACACGATTTTCTTATAAAGCCTATAGTCCCTTGCAGGACCGAATATTATCTGCTATACTTCACCTCTTCGGATATAGCTATCAATCTGCCTCAACCAGTTTTATAACTTTTCTCCGATACATAAAAATATGAGAAATTCATACAACGGAAGGGGATCGAGATTTTCCGGATCAAGAAACGCGCGACCAAATAGATCTAAATTCCCATCAAAAAATAGAAGAAAATCAAACTACGAGTGGTCAGAAATGGACCTAATTAGAACTATTGAGCAGACAAAGCAATTTGCTGCCCCTAGGGAAAAAGAATACGTACCGACACACACTTTTGAACAATTTAATATCGACTTCAGAATTAAACAGAATATTAAGACCCTTAATTACAAAATACCTTCTCCGGTACAAGATCAGGCAATACCTTATATATTGTCCGGAAGAGATTTAATAGGCATAGCTAATACCGGTACCGGCAAAACCGCCGCATTTTTGATTCCTTTGATAGACAAAGCTTTTAAAAGCAGAAACGATAAAGTACTAATAGTCGCACCTACTAGAGAGCTTGCTGAACAGATTTATAACGATTTCAGACATCTTTCTTCAGGAATGCAGCTTTTTTCAGCACTAATCATCGGGGGTGGGGGAATGCGCAAGCAAATCGGTGACTTAAGAAGAAATCCAAATTTTGTTATCGGAACACCGGGTCGTATTAAAGATATGATCCAAAGAAAACTCTTAGATCTCTCAGAGTTTAACAATGTAGTTTTAGACGAAACAGACAGGATGGTAGATATTGGTTTCGTACAGGAGATCAAATATTTTATATCGTTGCTACCTCTTCAAAGACAATCTTTATTTTTCTCAGCAACCGTATCTTCAAAAGTTCAGGAAATATTAAACGCTTTCGTTCAAAATCCGGTACAAATAAATGTCAAGAAAAGAGAAACATGTGCCAATATTCAACAGGAGATAGTAAAAATCGAAAGAAATCAGCGAAAAGTAGACGCACTATTTAACATGCTAAGACATGAGGACTTCAGAAAAGTAATAGTCTTTGGAAACACCAAGTGGAACGTTCAGAAACTATCTGACGAGCTTGTAAGCAGAGGTGTAAAGGCTGGGGCAATACACGGCGACAAAAGACAAAACCAGAGACATATGATTTTGGAAAAATTCAGAAGTGACGAGATCAAAGTACTCTTGGCTACGGATGTGGCAGCAAGAGGTTTGGATATAAAAAATGTCACACACGTTATTAACTACGAATTACCTAAAACCTACGATGACTACGTTCACAGAATAGGTAGAACCGGAAGAGCGGATAAGTCCGGCATAGCTTTAACAATAGTAGGCGCTTAAATTTCTTCAACTAAAGTACTTGCATATATAGTGCTCTATATAGGTATAATTATTTATGCCTAAGAAATTGTTTGTAATTTTTTTGCTGATCGTTATTGCAGCTCTGTCATCTGTTTATTTTTACTCGCTATACACTTCACAAAAAGTAGTTAAGGGCATTTCTTCTGCCGCAATCTCTTATGGCGATCCGCTTTCATGGAAGGGTTACGAATTTAAAGAAGTCGGACTCTCGCTAGCCACACCACCGGAATTAAGAGTGTCCGGTGAAAAAGTAGATGAAAATACATTTACTTTGTATATTGAACGGGGAAGCTACCCAAATAGCGATTATTATCAGCTGTACGGAATCTTTCATCTTGGAGGTATAGAAGCTAATGCTGCCGATACAGTTAAAAGGGATCTTGATCAAAGTTCTATTACACAGCGGGCTATTTCCGGGTTTAACACCATTCAGGGTCAGTATAGAGGCGATAGGAACAGACTAGTAACATATATTTTTACCGACAGAGGTTTGTTCACACTTGCCACTTCGCAACCGACATATGAAAACGGCAGACTAACCGACGCTATACTTAATACCTTTCAATTTTTTCCAACTGAATAATTAGTTTAATTTATAATACAATGTAGACATGAGTAACCCAATTCCACAAGAAATACAAGAATTTATAAAGGAAGGTTTCGTTATGACTTTGGCGGTTGCCGATAAAAACCCTTGGGTAAACACTATTTATTATGGATGTGACGATGAACTTATTTTGTATGTTGTAACCGGTCCCGAAACGCGGCACGGCAAGGTACTTAAAATAAACAATAATGTTGCGTTTAATATCTTTGATTCTCACCAAAAAATAACTGATAACAAGATCGGTATTCAAGGTACCGGGGTGTGCGAACCGGTAACAAATGTCTTAGAGCTGGCAAAAGGACTGATGTTGTGGCATAAAGCCAATCCGGGCGTAGAAACACAAATAACCGCTGAAAATATAAAGCTCTTCAGTAAACGAAGGATTTATAAAATAACTCCAAACTATCTGAAACTCTTTAATAAAGAAAGATTTGGTGGTGACGGTTACTTGATATGGGACGGTACACAAATTTAACAACCCGAGTTCTATCTTTTAAGATATTCAATTGCAGTTCTTAACAGCCAAAGCAACCTAGTAGAATAAATCATTAAATAAACGACAATAGTGGGATATTTACCGAAATAGTGTTTTCTCAAAAACATCTCCATGGCGTCGGTAGAAAGTTTTCTCATTTTTAATCTAAACTTCAAAGGTCTTTTAACTAATTTTCTTGTGGTGTCTCTTATCCCTATGACTGCGCCTTTTGTGTGTCGTGTTGAATATTGAGGAACATACATCAATTTCCAACCAGCCCGTTTGAGCCTGTAGCAGAAATCTACATCTTCGCCAAACACAAAGAAATCTTCATCAAACCCATGCAACTCATCAAGCACTTTCCTTCGAACAATAAGAAAATGGGATATACAAAGCTCGACTTCGTGGTCTTTAGTCATGTCCCTGCCTGCTAGGAAATACTTATTAAAAAGCGGTGATTTTGGAAATATACTACTCAAGCCCGTAAATCTTGTAAACGCAATCCATGGGGATGGCAGGGAACGATGCGCGTCCATATCAACTTTTCCTGAGTTTAGCACTAACTGACTTGTAGCAGCACCGGCTTTAGTGTGGCTATCCATGTACTCAACCATGCCTGAAACCGTACCCTTATCAGGAAAGGCGTCCATGCCCAAAAAAAGGACGTATTCGGAGTCTGTCATAACATAACCCTTATTGTATGATTTAGATATACCGATATTTTCGCCTCTGATTAATTCAACCCAAGGGAATTCGTTCTCAATAAGTTCTGGAGTGCCGTCCTGCGAGTCTTGGTCCAGAACAATAACCCTAAGATCAGGAAATTCAGCATCACGAATATCCTGAAGATTTGATAAGCAGTCGTGGGCAAAATTAATGTTGTTAAGAGCGCATATGACGATGCTTACTTTATTCACACCAGTATTATATCAATTTTAATATACGTTTATATGTTGTAGAATCAATACAAGCGAAATACTGCCATGAAACGATTATTCTTAACGTCAAGCATGAAAAATGTGGAGAGCGACATAGTGAAACACCTGGACTATTCTTTGTCCGGCCAAATGCTCGCATACATTACTACAGCCTCAGAAACTGAAACAAAAGACACCGGCTGGATCAAAACAGAAGAAGCAACTTTTGAGTCATTTGGTTTTGACGTTTTCAACTACACAATTACTAATAAAACTGAGAATGAAGTTAGAAAAGACCTTAAAGACGTCGATGTCCTTTTTGTAGCAGGCGGCAATCCGTTTTATCTTTTACTGCAAATACAAAAGTGTAACTTTACTGCTATAGCACACGAGCACATTAATGCGGGTAAAGTTTATATTGGAGAGAGCTCCGGCTCTTTAACCGCCGGACCTGATATTAAAATAGCTATTAGGGAAGAGGCATTGGAAAAAGTACCTGAATTGACAGATTTTCGAGGAATGGGTTTAGTAGATTTTACCGTTTTTCCGCATTGGGGAAAAGAAATAGCAAGAGACTTTTACTTAAAACGTAGAATGGAAAGAGCGTACGGAACTGACAACAAAATTATTCTTTTGACTGATAAACAGTATGTGAGTGTAAAGGATGACTGGTACCAAATTGTTGCTGTATAGCTACAGATTCTATAGTTCCGACATTCTCTGTCTTCTCATTAACATAACCGGGTACATATTTGGCAAACATCTCCTCTATAGGTATTAAAACTTCATAAACTTTGAATGGTACTGCACCGGCAACTTCGGACATATTTCTTGCAGCTCTGACATTTTTCTTAAACTCTTGGAAACGTCTCTCATTTCCGGTAAAGTCCCATTTCATAAACTGACCCCAAAGCCACATAAAAACGTCGTCTAACGGCTTTCTATACAAAACCGAAGATTCCGGAAAGAAACTTTGATAAACAGGGAGTCCCTGCATCCAAGTTGAACTCATAAAATGGGTAACATTTCCAAATTTTTGTGGATTCTCATAGATGTAATTGATCATTTGTGAAAACTCACCATTTCGGCTATCTAAATACACGCTTGAAAGATCTGATGCTCTAAGTTGCAGGTCAGTTGATAACATGCCCTGGCGAGTTGGTGAAAAATGAAGTCTAACTAGGCCTCTTTTCTTGTAGTAAGAAGAATTATTAAGTCTGAAACATCCGAATCTTAATGTATCTCTTGATTTTGGTAAATCTAGACCGGTTTTTGCAAACGGCGTAGTTAAAAACAACTTATATGTTTTAAAAGACAAAGAGTCAATATTTCTGGTGGTTTCAACTAGCTTTTCGAAGTCCGCAAGCACTCCCTTTACCCATTTATTCTTTTTGTTGTCTGCAAAAGTGTGATTGGTCAGTGCGCCATATATGTCTGTGTATTTCAAAAAAGCTTTTTTTCTGCTGATTTTCTTGATTTGGGCAATTCTTACACCAAACTCTACTTGAGCCGCAAAATATTCGAACGGATATTTAATATACTTCTTTCTTGTACTGTTCATAGTGAACCAACAACTTAAACTTATTAAATTTTCTTGTGAAACATCTTCAACAAAACGATGGTAAAAACTCTTAATCAAAATTGCTACTTATTTACTGCGTCAGTATAGCACAAACCCCGGATTTGAACAACTATTCCTCAGTGATTTCAATTGACTCGATAATAACCGGTTCGACAGGCTTTTCTAGCTGTCCGTATGCGCTAGGACCTACCGGAGACTCGGCAATCTTATCTACGACCTCAAGTCCTTGTGTTACGCGGCCAAATATGACGTAATTTTTAGGTAACGGGTAGTCTTCATGCATAATAAAAAACTGACTTCCGTTAGTGTTGGGGCCAGAGTTAGCCATGGCCAAAGTTCCCTTTAGGTACTCTCCCTCAAAAGGTTCGTCATTAAACTTATAGCCCGGCCCGCCTGTGCCGTCTCGATTGGGATCGCCTCCTTGGATCATGAAGCCTTTAATAACTCTATGAAAAACCGTGCTGTTGTAAAAACCGGATCTAGATAACGAAACAAAGTTGTTTACTGTAATTGGTGTTTTATCTGCGAATAACTCAATATTTATAGTACCTGCCGAAGTTTTCATGATTGCTGTATATTTTTTGGTGGCATCGATTTGCATTTCTGGCATTTTATTTTCTCCGTTAATTTTATTATTTTCTACTTCCTGAGTTGGTTTTGAAGCTTGAGTGTTATTTACCATCTCTAGCTCATCTGCAAAAGGTTCGACAGCCTCCTCGCTGTCCAGAAGCATAAGCAGACCAAATACAATGACAGGAACTATTAGAAGTATTGCGATGGACTGTTTATTCATAAATTTATACCGTTAAATATAAGGTCTAATTGTAAAGCGTGCAAGTTTAAACAGAAAAACCCCGCGTTGAATATATCTTTGCGGGGTTTTCTTTACCGATAAATTTAGTTGTACCAGTAAATTTGCCTTACACCTATGCCGATGGCAATTACAACCAGCGTTGCATAGAGTAAAGCCATGTAACGTACTTGCAGTAACTTCATGGGCTGTCCGGTAAATGTCTCTGTCTTTTCTATCTTATGGGCCTTCCATACCCCGGCACCGATAATAAGCGGTATTGTCCACCACACCATGTTGTGTAAGATGGTCATGAGCCAAGTCTGCCAAAAGTTATGGGGCATCACAAAAAAAAGACCCGTCATTACGAACCCAATAACCAGAAACGGTGTTGCGATTTCCCTTGCTTTCGACTCTCGCTTGATTGAGTTGAATATGACCTTCCAGAACTGCATACCATCCAGTTTCCAGATAGGCAGGATATTCAAAAATACAAGATTCAAGTTAATATACGCTAGCTCTGCGCCTAGTTT
>MEWG01000044.1 GCA_001773295.1 candidate division WWE3 bacterium RIFOXYD1_FULL_39_9 | reverse complement strand
AAGGGCAGCGAGTACAGCAGAAAGTATGGGACCTAACATTGGAACAACTTCCAACAATCCGGAAATTAACGCCAGCGCAAACGGATAGTTTACATCAAGTGCAAGTAAACCTATAAGACTCAGGAACCCTACCACGAACATCAAGATAAATTCGCCTTTTACCCAATGGCCGATACTGGTTTCAATCTCATCAAGTGTATCTGCTACCATTTCCTGGTACTTATCGGGAAACATCCCTGCAAATCTCATTTTAAGATTAACCCAGTCAAGCGACATATACAGCGACATGATAAAAATGCTAAAGAACGTCGCGATGTTAGAAAAAATGGATAACGTTGCCGACAAAACACCGCCGGATAATTTTGACGCTTCGGGCAGTATATCTGGAATATTAATGGAAATACCCTCTCCGAATTGGAAAGCCTGGATAATACTGATTAAACTCTTGAGAAGTCTTTGGGCTTCAACCACAAAGGGAGGCAACCCTATAGAGACAACTCCGGCCAGTAAAAACAACAATATGACGTAAACAACTATAACTGCGATTCCTCTGGAAATTCGGCGATTTAAGATAACACCTCGCATTATGTATTTGATCAGAGGTTCAACAGCAAAAACTATCAGAAGGGAAACTAAAAGGATACCAATGATAGGGCCGAGTCGATAAATAATGTAGCCGCCTAGAATAAGTAAAAAAGTAAAAATTATGGTTCTAATAGATATCACAACTTGTTTATCCATTGAGCTTATTATATATGTTTTTGGAAGTTATGATAAATATTTATCTAAAATAATCTGCGCCAATGTTTTCTTATCGTGCACAGAAACGTCAAACCACTCGATTTCTTCATTTTTTCTAAACCAGGTAAGTTGGCGCCGAATATAGGCGTGAAGATCAAAACAGGCCTTTTGTTTAGCTTCGCTCTCAGATAGCGCGTTATTCAAATAAGTTACAACGGATTTATAAACTAAACCTTGGAGTTTAGGGGAGGGACCAAAACCACGATCAATCAGAGCTTTAACTTCATCAATAAGACAGTTATCCCATGACTTTTCTAACCATTTATCCACACGGTCGAACAAAAAATCGTTCGGCGCAGACAATCCTACATACTTGAAAGTATAATTTTCCAAATAGGGTAGGGGAGGTGAAGTATTTTCTTTGTTTAACTCTTTTTCAATTGCCCTGATTATTCTTACTGAATTGTTTTGGTCAATCGAGTTGTACATGGAGATATTTAACGACATTAACTTTTTTTGTAAATTTCCCAAAGATTCTTTCTCCAACTCCGCTCTAAGTTCCAAATCAGGAATAATATTCGAAGGTTTGGACCTGCCCGTCACCATATCTATATAAAAACCGGTTCCACCGACTAAAAATGTCGTTTTTTCTTGTTCTATCAGCTTCCCCATCCGTTTTAGTGCAAAATCGGCGTAATCGTATGCAGAAAAGTACTGATCGGGATTGACCAGGTCATACCCCCAAATGTTTACACCATCAACTAACCAGCAATTATCTGACTTTGTAACTTCTACAGCATTATCAAAGGGTATCTTCCCGGTACCTATATCCATCCCTTTATATATTTGTCGCGAATCCGCAGACATAATTTCTGCTCCGATTGTTTTGCATAAATCTAAAGCCAGAGAAGATTTACCTGATGAAGTAGGGCCTGCTAGTACTAAGATTTGTTTTTTATTAACTACATTTGCGGGATGTTCTTGAGCCATATTATTCTACTTTCGACTTTTTCCAGACATCTGTTAAGTGAGCATGTCTCCATTTTTTTTCTGCTTGATCCACGTCATCTTTGAAAAACTTCTCAGCCGGAGTTCCTTTACGAGGGGAATACATTGAAATAAAAGCGACATTAAATTTGACGGTTTGAAAAAGTTTTACGGTGTCCATGAACTGATCTCTGGTTTCACTTGGAAATCCAACAATTACATCTGTTCCAAGTTCGATGTCCGGCCTTACTTTCTTTATCTTTTCTATTAACGATAGAAAATCTTCTACAGTGTGTCTGCGGTTCATTTTTTTAAGGACGTCGTTATTCCCTGACTGAATAGCAATGTGCAAGTAATTTGAAATTTTCGGCAACTTCAGCACATCTATCATGTCAGTCGTAAAATCAAACGGGTTAGAGGACATAAAATCTATTTTCTGTACTTCAGGTATAGCGTGAACCTTACGAAGAAGCTCTGCAAACGGGAGCTTGTGGACACTTCCGGTGCGGATTTCAAACTTTTCACGCATATCTAACCCCCAAGAATTCACGTTTTGTCCGCAAAGCATTATTTCGGTCTTTCCTCTCTTAACAAGGTGATCTATCTCTTTAAGAATCTCTTCTTCAGATCTGGATATTTCAGCGCCTCTGGCATAAGGCACAACACAAAACGTACAAAAGTTATCACAACCGTAAGAAACGTTTACAAATGCCTGTTTAGTTTGCGGCTGTTTTGAAGCAACATTTTTGGGATCAAATTTTTGTACGGCCCACTCTGATAAAACACCTTTTTCATGTAATTTATGGGGTAAATCATAAATCTGCGATGGATTTATATATAAATCTACCCAAGGAGTCTTCTTACGTAAAATCTCAAAGTCATAACGCTGCCTCTCCCCTGTTACAGAGCCAACCATGCAGCCGGCCATGACTACATACGGTTTTCTGCCTTTTTCTAAGCTTAATTCCTTCAGTACTTTTCCGATTCCGTAAACCTTATCTTCACTTTTCTGGCGCACTGAACACGTATTAACAATAAATAAGTCCGTTTCGGAAAGTATCTTTTTCAAGGCAGTTGACTCATTTTCAGCATTTTCATCTGAAGGATTGTACTCATACCCAACCGCCTCCAAAATACCTGAAAGGGTGTTAGAGTCAGCAATATTGGCCTGACAGCCAAAAGTCTTTATGTGATATTTCTGAGGTGAAAAGCTCTCCATAAGTTCAGATTATAGCAAAAGGGCCGCCATAAGAAGATTTTCTCACAGCGGCCCTCTATTCAGGGTTTTTGACTGACGTTCTCAGTGATCAAAACAACTCCCAAGGGACTTGCGTGGATCACTCCTGTCACGGTCATAATTTTGTTTACTGCAGTAAATTCGTATTCATACGTCTGACACAGGGTCTCTGCAGACGTGATGCACACGGGAGCCGAGATCACAACACGTGAGCACGGTTCGGTGCAGTAAGTTTCGTTTACATACCTGTGTACCTTGTCCTCCGAGCTGCTCATTTGCCACTCAACAATCGATGCGAGGGCGAATAACGCAACTAAGATTATCAGGGGGACAATAGCAACCCTTGCGATTCTCTCGGTGGTCGATTCCGGGTAATAAATCCCCTGCGAAAAACTCGACTTGTTAGAATGCAAAATCAGTATGCACACGAACAGCAAAAACAATGCTGCGAGTAATAAACATATCATCGTGACTTCTCCTTTTTTATATTATTGTTGGTCGGGACTTGATGTTCTATAGGTTAAACTATTTGGAAAATAAAGTCAAAATCAAATGATTCTCGTGCCCGGAGCTACGCCTTCCGGTGCAAGTAATATCTTGGGTAAGTCCTCTTCTGTTCCCATTATCATCCCCTCTGACTCAAATCCCATCAACTTACGCGGTGTCATGTTTACAACAAACAGGGCTGTTAAACCTTGTACTTGTTCCGGTGTAAAAAATTCCCCTAAAGCTGTAAGAATTTGTTTTTTACCTAATTCGCCGAAATCAACTATAAGTCTTATCAGTTTTACAGAGCCTTCTACCTTTGTGCATTCCTCAACATATCCCGCTCTAATATCGACTTTTGAAAAATCTTCAAAACTAATCATATCGGTGATTATAGTACAAGCCGACAATCTCTCCAACCTTAAAAAGGCATTCAAGGGTTGACGCTACACACTTTTTGCTCTAAGATCAACCTTGTTATGCCTAAAACTAAAAGAACTTGGCAACCCAAGAAAAGAAAAAGAGTTAAAAAACACGGTTTTCTCAAAAGAATGAAGTCACCCGGCGGGAAAAACGTTATTAGAAGAAGACGCCAGAAGGGCCGAAAAGCCTTGGTTGTCGCTTATAACGGCAAGTAATGCTCTACAGCCTCGCCCGGACTATATTTGCAAGTCGAAAGCCCCTGAATGTTAAAAAAGGTCAACAGACTTACTTCAAAATTTGAGTTTAATATAACCAGAAAATACGGCATAAAACATGTCGGATCTTTTGTGACCGTATATTCCCTAAAACCAACTAATTACATCGGATCTGTAAAAGTGGGCGTGGTGGTCTCGAACCGAGTATATCCTAAGGCGGCTAAACGCAATTACTTTAAGAGGGTTCTCAGGGAAAACATTAGAAATGCTATAAAGGAGATTGATGAGAACAAGGTGAAAAATCTCTGGATTGTCGTTCAAGCTAGGCAAGAAATCATTGGAAGAACATATGAAGAAATTAGCGCTGACATTATTAAAATTCTACAAAAGATTTTTATCGCCAATTAATTTTGGCATACACACCTGCAGATTTACCCCAAGCTGCTCGGATTACACATACGAGGCAATTGAAAAATACGGTGTAATTAGAGGTACGGTTCTCGGCACATTTAGAATTTTACGATGTAACCCGTTTTCAAAAGGAGGTTACGATCCTGTAAAATAAGGCTAAGTATCCGCGGAGCTTGAATTTTCCGGTCTCCCCACCTACAATGGTAAAGTTATGTCACTAATCTGGAACACAATTTTGGTAAATCCTCTTCTTAATGTACTTGTATTCTTTTATAGAACTTCAGGTAATTTAGGCATTTCAATCATACTTTTGACCGTATTAATAAGATTTATACTCGTCCCGGTAATGTCCCCTTCCCTAAAAAGCATGAAAAAACAAAGAGATCTCCAGCCGGAGCTCGATGAGATTAAGAAAAAATATAAAAACGACAAGCAAAAACAAGCCGAGAAACAAATGGCACTTTTTAAACAGCACGGTATTAATCCAGCGTCCGGATGCCTTTCTCAGATAGCAATGCTTATAGTACTTATCGCTCTTTTTAACGTTATACAGCTATTTGCCGTAAAGGGAGACCATTCTCTTATAAACAGCAAGCTCTATTTCGAACAGCA
>MEWG01000043.1:7480-8507 GCA_001773295.1 candidate division WWE3 bacterium RIFOXYD1_FULL_39_9 | reverse complement strand
GTTGTTAGGACGATTCGTTGTCATTGTAGCCAGTTTATATATTGCTGGAAGTATGGGAATAAAAAAAGTGGCAGTAACCGGACCAGGGACACTGAGAACTGATACCAGTATTTTTGCTTTTCTTTTGTGGTCTGTAATTATCGTGGTAGGGGCACTAACCTTTTTTCCAGTGTTAGCACTTGGTCCAATTGCAGAATACTTGTTAATGAACAATTTCTAAGGGGAATTTTATGAAAAAAAATATTAGCGACGTTAATCTATTAAATGGTTTGGATTTTAAAGCTGCTATCAAAGATTCATTTATCAAACTTTCCCCCCTAACTCAAATACGAAATCCAGTCATGTTTGTAGTTTACTTAGGATGTGTAATTGCTACCATTATTTGTTTCTGGTTGTTATACCAACAATCTCTGACCTTATTTGATATACAGATATGTGCCTGGCTTTGGTTTACCATTTTGTTTGCCAATTTTGCGGAAGCACTGGCTGAACGAAAAGGAAAAGCACAGGCGGACTCTCTCAAAAAATCGCGCACTAATGTTATAGCAAAAGTAATTAATGGAGATAATATTTATTCAATACCAGCTGATGAACTTAAAAAAGATATGATTATCCAATGCACGGCAGGAGATATAATAGCATCCGACGGAGAAGTCGTTGAGGGAATTGCATGTGTAGATGAATCTGCTATCACCGGTGAATCTGCGCCTGTAATTCGTGAAGCCGGAGGAGATCGTTCTGGAGTAATGGCCGGAACAAAAGTAGTTAGCGACTCAATAAAAATTAAAGTAAGTTGCGAAAAAGGGGAAAGCTATTTGGATAAGATGGTTGCCATGATAGAGGGAGCAAAAAGGCGAAAAACTCCCAACGAAATTGCTCTTGGCATCCTTTTAATATTTCTGACGGGCTTGTTTGTGATCTGTGTATCAACATTAAAATTTTTTCTAGTATATTTGAAGGGAGGATCTTTTTCTTTGACTCCTACCGAACTTCTCATATTAATATCTTTGCTGGTTTGTTTAGCTCC
>MEWG01000043.1:6096-7462 GCA_001773295.1 candidate division WWE3 bacterium RIFOXYD1_FULL_39_9 | reverse complement strand
TCTTTCTGCGATTGGGATTAGCGGAATGGAACGACTCTTGAAAAAAAATGTACTAGCTAAAAGCGGTAAGGCAGTAGAAACTGCTGGAGATATAGATGTACTTCTTCTCGACAAAACCGGGACAATCACTTATGGAGCTCGAATGGCCCATGAAATTATTCCAGCTCCAGGTATTTCAATTGATGATTTAGCTCATTCAACATTTCTGGCAACGCTAGAAGATCAAACCCCTGAGGGGAAATCTATTGTACAATTCTTGTATCAAAAATTTAATGTGAGTAAATATAATCTTAAAGAAGGAAGTGTCAGATTTATTCCTTTTACTGCCGAAACGCGAACCAGTGGCGCAGATCTGCTGGATGAAAATGGCGTAATTATATCTACCATCAGAAAAGGGGCCACTGAATCAATTAAACAAATTGTACAAAATTTAAATGGTAGTTTTCCGGCTTCAGTTGATGAGATATCTCGTAACATTGCTATTAAAGGTGGGACTCCCCTTGTCGTGATCATTGATGAACAGGTTTTAGGAGTCATTTATCTAAAAGATATTATTAAAACTGGAATTTTAGAACGTTTTGAACTCCTTCGCAAAATAGGCATACGCACCGTAATGGTAACAGGGGATAATCCTTTAACCGCTGCAACTATTGCAGCAGAAGCTGGTGTTGACGATTTTATATCTGAAGCTACTCCCGAAGCTAAACTTAGACGCATCATTTTTGAACAAGATAAAGGCCACATGGTGGGTATGATTGGTGATGGGACCAACGATGCTCCGGCACTAGCACAGGCAGATGTTGGTATTGCTATGAATTCCGGTACTCAAGCGGCTAAAGAGGCTGGAAATATGGTCGATTTAGATTCCGATCCTACCAAGTTACTTGCGGTAGTTGAAACTGGCAAAGAGTTATTAATGACTCGTGGTGCGCTTACCACTTTTAGTGTTGCCAACGATATTTCAAAATATTTCACGATCCTTCCAGCTATATTAACAGGAGTTATTGTAATTAATGGACACGATATTCTTTCTAGTTTAAATATTTTAAAATTAGGTACTCCCCAAAGCGCTATTTTAAGTACAGTTATCTTCAACGCCCTAGTGATTGTCGCTTTAATACCGATAGCTTTAAAAGGGGCTGGCAAAGTACAAACTACGGCTTCATCATTACTGCGCCGAAATGTCTTGATCTACGGAATAGGTGGCGTATTTGTTCCTTTTATCGCCATTAAACTAATTGATATGCTTATAAATTTTAGTTCACTTATTTGAGGTGTTTATGAAAAAACATTTTTACCCAGCATTGATCTTAATGATTCTTTTTACAGTATTACTTGGAATCATATATCCTTGGTGTACAACTTT
>MEWG01000043.1:3319-6067 GCA_001773295.1 candidate division WWE3 bacterium RIFOXYD1_FULL_39_9 | reverse complement strand
CAGGAGGTAGTCTTGTTTACGAAGAAAATATCATTGTAGGAAGTGAATTGATTGGTCAGGAATTTACCATTAATACATATTTTTGGTCTAGGCCATCGGCTTCTAATTATAATCCGTTATATTCAGGGGGTACCAACTATTCACCTATAAATGTAAAACTACAAGATCAAATTGCTAAACAAACTAAACGCTTTAATTCTCACCCCAATATTCCAGAAGATTTATTACTATCATCTGGGAGTGGATTGGATCCTCATATCCTGCTAAATTCTGCCATATTTCAAATTCCAAGACTAAGCAGCTATTTGCATCTAGATGAAAAGATATTATCGAATTTAGTCTATGAATTAGCCGAAAAAAAGTCCTTGGGAATTTTAGGACAAGATAGAGTAAATGTATTAAAATTGAATAGAGTGATAAAAAAACGTTTTAATCATTAATGGTGTCTAAAAGATGGCAATAAATGAGAAAGCCCGACATATTCTTGATCATGTAAGTCGAACTGAAAGCAATATCAAGAATGGTCGACTCAAAATATTTTTAGGAATGGTTGCAGGTGTAGGGAAAACTTATGCTATGCTTGGCGCAGCTAAAACCCTAAAAAATAATGGCGTCAATGTTGTTATTGGTCTAATAGAGACACACGGAAGAAAAGAAACAGAACAAATGATCGAGGGACTCCCGATCCTTCCCAAAAAAGAAATTATCTACAAAGGAAGAATTTTTCAAGAGTTAGATTTAGATACCGTTATTTATCGTCGCCCTGAAATTGTGCTTATTGATGAACTAGCTCACACCAATATTCCAGGGTCACTGCACGAAAAAAGATATCAAGACGTTTTAGATATATTGGGTCAAGGCATTGATGTCTACACTTCCTTAAATGTTCAACACATTGAAAGTTGTGCAGGCCTTATTCAAAATATTACGGGAATTGTCATTAGCGAAACCTTACCAGATACCGTACTAGATACCGCTAATGAAATTGTTTTAATCGATCTTGATCCTGATCAGATAATCGAACGATTGAAATCAGGAAAAATTTACCCGCAGGAAAAAATACAATCATCCTTAGATAATTATTTTAAAAAGAGTAATTTAATAGCTCTTAGAGAAACCGTCTTAAGGCTTCTGGCTGATCGAGTAAATGTAGAATTGCGCGATCTAAAAGTAGTTCATGGAATTCCCCAAATTTGGAAAACGAGCTTTCGCATTTTAGTTCCCATCATTCCTTCCAATTCTGGTGAATATCTTATTCGTATGTCCAGAAGAATGGCATCCGGACTTAATGCTCGTTGGATTGCTGCGCAGGTAGATGAATCACAAAAAGTTAGTCAAGATGATGAAAAATCAATCAGAAAAAATGCACTTTTAGCAAAACAACTGGGTGCTGAAGTTATTTCCATTCATGATAATAGTTTTTTTGATGGAATCAGACGCCTAATTAGAGAACACCAAATCACTCACCTGGTTATTGCCAGAAAACAAAAAAATATTTCAAGGCAGTTATCACGACTATCAACTCATTTTCCTGAAGTTGATATTGTTTTCTTAAGTACCGAAAAAACAGAAAAGACTAATAAAATACTGACCACTCAACCATGGTTAAAATTTAACTTTAAGGGTTTATGGTCCTTACAAAATATTTTATTCTCTTTCTCCACGCTTGGAGTTCTAACCTTAATTTTGGTTTGGGTTTTCCCCGAATCAGAATATCGAACGGTAGGAATGATTTATTTGTTATTTTTATGCCTAAACTCCCTTTTTTCGTCCCCATTTGTTGTTATTTTAACGACACTGTTAACTAGTTGCTTATGGAATATTGTATTTATTCCTCCTCGATTTACTTTCCATATCGCTTCGAACCTAGACTGGCTAACACTGGTATGTTTTTTATTCGTATCCTTAGTAATTGGCATACAAACTGCCAAAATAAAAAAGAAAGAAAGAATTGTAAATTCTAATGATGAACGTATTGGATTTATGCATTTCCTTACCAAAAATCTTTTTGAAGTAACCGGTATTCAAAAAATTATCCAGTTAACTTTAGAGAGAATTACTAGAAATTTTCAAGTAGAAGCCGGAGTTATTTTATCCACTAAAAATAAAGCAGAAAAAATGGATGGTTTTCTTATTGGAGGGGGTTTTGCCCTTGATGATAAAGAATTAGGCGTTGCCCGATGGGTACTTTCCAATGGAAGAAGTGCTGGACGTTTTACGGATACGCTAAATTCAGCTTCGGGCATGTACTTTCCACTAACCTATAGAAATGAAAATCATGGTGTTCTTTGCATTATACCCAAAGAAACAATATTCAGCAGTAATCAAGTTTCGATATTTGAAGATGTTGCCCGTCATCTTGCTCTAGTTATTGAAAGAGATAACCTAGAAGAAAAAACCCGAAGCATGCGTGTCCAACAAGCATCTGAGAAGATTTACTCCACATTATTAAATTCAGTTTCTCATGAACTTAAAACCCCTTTATCTGCTATCACAGGAGCCGCTTCTTCACTGGTAGAAGACGAAATATTAAAGCGTCCAGATTTAATTAAACAGCTATCTCAAGAGATCATGATAGGTTCACAGCGGATGCTGGGTCTTATTCAAAATCTTTTAGATATGAGTCGTCTAGAAGCCGGAAAGATTGTTTTAAAAAAGGAATCATATGATTTTATGGAAGTAATGGGGAGTGTACTTTCATATGTTGAACAGTATTATCCTGACCGAAAAGTTGTACTAAATTATTCT
>MEWG01000043.1:3082-3272 GCA_001773295.1 candidate division WWE3 bacterium RIFOXYD1_FULL_39_9 | reverse complement strand
TGGGACGTCTTCAATATCAATATTCCCCATTATCTCTTTTGCTTAATCCAGTTTAACTAAAAAGTCTGCATCTTCTATAAGGGATATCTTTCCCAATAAATCTTTTAACACCTCATTAAATTCATACTCATCAATATTTGATTTTTCTATTAATTCATTTTTGTATTTTTCCAAATTTCTTAAAGCAATT
>MEWG01000043.1:639-3014 GCA_001773295.1 candidate division WWE3 bacterium RIFOXYD1_FULL_39_9 | reverse complement strand
TACATTTGAATCAATTATTATATTCATTATTCATTTTAGGCGCAGTTCCTTTGCCATAGAAGATTTAATTTTCTTGTCAATCTCCATAACATCTTTCATTGTCAACCTGCTCTTAGAAGTAATTTTGTCCATAATCTCGAGTTTCTTAACATGCTCCATTATTGAGTTTCTTGCAATCTCGCTCCATCTAATTTCTTTGTGCTTTTTCATAGCTTCATGAATTTCTTCTGGTATTGATAAAGTCATATTTGGCATTTTAATCCGCTCCTGTGTATATGTGATTAATGTGATTACACATATTTAAATGTTTTGGTGAATTGATAGGATTTGAAAAGGTGAGGGGTTTTAGAAGTTTTGGATAGTTTTATTTATCTCTCTCTAAAATAAAAGTAACTTCCGGTTAAACCTACTAGAATAAGAACTGAACCTAAAAAAGATGATGTAGAATTATTTCCAACAACATTTCCAGTCAATGTTGGAGTCATAAGAGTTATTCCAATACCTCCAGCTAATATAGCAAGAAATAATGCTATTTTACCCACAAGGGGAGATTCTTTTTGCTTTCTAGTTAATTTATCCGTAGTTTGCATGAGGACATAAATATGTCTTGCTTGTTCTTCATCGGCATCTTTAAGTGCTTTTTCATAACTAGATTTTATTCTTCTTTGTATTGATAGTTTATCCAGATCTCCAGATGAAAATGCAAGTTTGGCTGCAAGAAAGGTCTTATCAGGATCATCTTTACTTAACAATTCACTTATTGCTCCGCGGGCAATTGGATTTCCCTCATAACTAGTAGGATCATTTGTTCCACCATAGATTGTATCGGGAAATTGTCGAGAAATATGATTATAATTTGCCTGGGCAAGTCTTTTTCCAGTCTTTAGTCCTTCTCTTGCATTTTTATATTTTCCATCAGCCATCTTTATTAAAATAACTAATAATCACAATTTTTTAAATGTTTCTCATTTTTCATCAATCCCCTCCAAATGCAACTTATGCATTCTTCTTAAAAAATCCTGTTTATCTTCAAAACGAATTAAATCCGAATGTCCCTGAACGATTAAGTTTAATGCAAAGGGTGATGGAATTGAAACTTCTTTTATCTTTACTTTAATTGTGTTGTTGTTTAAATTTTTTACTATAATTTTTGCATTATCAATATCCATTAAGTCTTCTAATATTTCTCGTCGGGCTTCTCTTAAAATTGGAAATTCGTTTGTTATTTTTTTAACAGCGTGAATTAAGAAATGTGATTTCATCTGCTGCTTGCCGACGGTTTTTCGTCTTCCCTTGTAACTTCTGAGAATCATTAAAGAACGAGAAGCACAATGACGAAACCTTCGTGTAAGTATATCTGTTTTTTCAATTGCTTCTTTTAGAACTTCTTCTAAATTTTTTGGAGTAAGAAATTTAAGAACTTTTTCTAAAGGTAATTTGTCTCCTGCAACAAAAAATCCATTGTCATTTATTCCTAACTCAACATCGCGACTTCCAGATTTTGCTAAAAGAAAACCAAAAGCTCTTGAGAGAACATCGTTTATTCTTCTTCCAAACATCGAATGAAATATTGCGTAATTTTTTTTCAAACTATTATCATAATAACGTTCAACAATCATTAAATGTGTATGGGGGATTCCTAAAAAATTATGCTGTTCTTTGAAATAATTATAAATTGCTTCTGGAGTGTTGGACGACTCGGAATCCAGAGAAATGTGACAATGTTTTTTTATGAATTCTATTATCTCTGACTTCGAGCGTTTATTTTCAAAGCGTTCTGCTAAAAGTTTTCTGAAACGGTTTATTTCCAATGCAGAATCAAAACTTAATGGAAGCATTTCTGAAAACCAAGACGGTATTGTTGGAGAACGATTGAGTGCAGAACGGACATACAAGTTCATTCCTTTTGTGTAAGAATAAAGATATTTTTTTCCTCCAAGAACAAAGACATCGCCTTTTCGCATTCTTTCTAAGAAACCTTCATCTATAAATCCAATTTGTTCTCCTGCTGGAGCGAGTTTAACTGTAACAAAAGATTCTTCTGGGATTGTTCCAATATTTGTCATATATAAAACCCTTGCCATTTTTCCTTTTTTACCAACCTGTTTTGTTTCTGGATCATACCAGATTTTTGGATATACAAAGTTCTTTTCTAAATCGTATTCACCTGCAAGATAAGAAATGACGTCGAGAAAATCATTGCGAGTTAATTCATGATAACAATAACTTTTTTTAATTGTAGAAAATAATTCTTCGATATCCCAAATTTTGTAAATAGCCATTCCGTAAATTTGCTGGGCTAAAACATCTAGGCAGTTTTTTGGTATGTGGATTTTGTTTATTTTTCTTTCAATCATTTCTTTTTGAATTATGGA
>MEWG01000043.1:144-366 GCA_001773295.1 candidate division WWE3 bacterium RIFOXYD1_FULL_39_9 | reverse complement strand
GCCATATTCTGTTGGAAATTTATCTTTTAAAAAAGAAACAATTCTTTCTGTCGCTGCACGCGTGTTTGTAAAAATTAAAGTTGTTTTATGTTTTTTTACCAAATCATTTACCAATTTGTACATTTCGTTTCTTGGATTTTCGTGAAAAATTAAATTTTCAACAGGACTTAAAACTTCTAAATCTAATTTTTTGTCAAGAGAAATTTCTGCAATTTCAACTTC
>MEWG01000043.1:0-108 GCA_001773295.1 candidate division WWE3 bacterium RIFOXYD1_FULL_39_9 | reverse complement strand
TTCTTCAAGCGGAGAAATAGTCGCGCTCAACCCAATTTTTACAGGAAAAGTTTTGCTCATTTCGTTTAGTCGTTCCAAACTCAAGCTCAAAAATGTTCCACGTTTGTT
>MEWG01000042.1 GCA_001773295.1 candidate division WWE3 bacterium RIFOXYD1_FULL_39_9 | reverse complement strand
AACACCGATTGCCTATCAAGTTGCGGATGTATTTGGCAAACCCTCAAAACTAGATGGTAATACAAATACATCCGCAACTTGATAGGCAATCGGTGTTAAGGGGTAAGGAGTATAGCCCACAACAATTACTCTTTCTTTCAGACCTTTGGCGTTTATCTGCTGCATCAACTTCTGTAGGTATACAGGATCGGCCTTACCAACTAAGAGTAATTTATATGAGTGGGGCAGCAAAGTCATGGCTTCAACAATCAAATGAATATTCTTTCTTTCAACCATCAGTCCGTGATTTAAAATGACTTTGTCGTACATATCTAAATCCATTTCTTTACGTGATTTTTCTCTCTCCTCCTGACCTACCGGAAAAAACAAGGAAGCATTAACCCCAGTCTCAACTATAAAACAACGCTTTGGATCGGCTCCGTAGTATTTAATAGCCTCATCCTTATTATCAACACTTACAAAGATGCACGCGGAAGCAACTTTTACTGCAGTTTTATCCGAAAATACTGTAAGAGGCCATTGGATATATCGTGAATGTGGAGCAATATATTTATCTTCCTTTTCAAAACTTTCCCATCTACCTTTAGCAGTGTTGTGGAAATGAACTACTAACGGAATCTTTAGTTCATCTGACCAAGGCATAAACTTGTGAAGTAGAGATCTATAAAAATATACCCAGATGCCGAAATGGCCGTGGGAATGAATAATATCGGGACGGTTATTTCTTCGCCAAAGTAAATACTTAAAAAACATCACCACAGAAGTTGTCAGACTCAGTGTACCCGGCATAGGTTCTCGAAAAAAAGTGCGGTACCTAACGTTTGGAATTTCAATCTGGGGTCCTGCTTTGTACCAGCGGCCACAGAACACATCAATCTCGTGCCCGAGTTTAGATTGGACTTGGGTTATCTCAAAGGGATGCGGTGCAAGCCCGTCCCATGGAGGTGGCATTTCATATACTATTCTACATATTTTCATCTAACTATCTTTCTTATTAAACTTTCGTACTGTTCTATCATTCTATCCTGTGAAAACTCGTTTTGCGCCTTGGTTTTTGCAGCTTGGCCTAATTTTATAACTTGTTCTGGATTATCCATTAGATATTTTAATTTATCCTTGAAAAGTTTGAAGTCTGCAAATGGTATTAAGTACCCAGTCTCTTCGTCAATTACTGCATCTGAGACTCCACCAAGATTAAATCCGACTACGGGTAATCCACCGTACATTGCTTCTACCAAAACCATGGGAAACCCTTCAATTCTTCTGGTTGGAAAAACAAACACGTCGTAAATATTAATGTCGTATATCTCTGCTAATCTGTCATGGGATACTTTTCCAATAATTTTTATCTTATCCTCAAGTTTTTTTTCTTGTACTTTTTTCCTAAACTCCTCCAGATACGCCCCGCCTCCTACTACATCAACCTGGGAGTTTAAGAATCTGGAATCTTCGAAAAGATCAATCAAATAGTCTACGCCCTTTTCTCGTAAGATTTGGCCGACAAACAACATTGAAAACTTAGTCTTTGTCCGTTCTGATATATGTTGTGTTTCTTTTAAACTAATACCGTTATGGATCACGCTCACCCTCTCTTCCGGTACGAAGGTCTCGTCGATTATTTGCTGTTTGACTGCATTTGAAACAGCAACTATATGATCTGAATGTAAAATATAATCCCTCTGTCTACCGAAGAATTGTCTAAGAACGAATTGAAGATTTTTTAGAAACAAAAACAGACTCTTTAAATCGTAAATGTTGTTTAAAGCCGTTTGGATTTCGGCGATAGTAGTTCCGTGGGAAATTGAAATTACTTTTACGGGAACATCATTTTTTCTTTCAATAATTCCTACACCGGCGCTGCTTTGGCTAATAGCAAGTTCGAAAGGTTCTGAATTATGTTGCTTTAGAAAAGCATCAAAAGATTTGTTATACCAGTTCTTCTTATCAAGTTTGGAAAATAAATACCTAAATGTACAGTCAACAAAAACATACTCTACGCCGTTTTGTTCAGCTCTTTCTACTGTCAGCTCTCTTTTTGGCGAAAAAACTACTACTCGATGACCATTCCTTACAAAACCTTCGCAAAGGGCTTTATTCTGAGTTTCTAATCCCCCGTGAACTTTATGTAAAGTTGTAGCTTTAACAAAAACGGCTATTCTCATAATTGCTTGTATTTACAATAACAAATTTTCCAAATTGCGAACATTCTTTGAAAGGTCGAACTTCAAGGTCAACTCACGGTAGGCCCCCTCACCCAAAATATGTGCCATTGCCTTGTCCATCGATAGGATTTTTATAGCTTTTGCCAACTGCTCTGGATTCTTCTGATCTACTAAAATTCCGGTTACGTTGTTTTCCACGAACTCCGGGATACTGCCTGATTTAGTAGATATTATTGGTTTCTTAAAATATGCTGCCTCTAAAATAGTATTCGGTATACCTTCTGCATCTTTATCGGCGGTTTCAATACTTGGCAGGACAAAAATATCGGCTTTAGAAAGCTCCTCCATTGCCTGAATATTTGGTATACCTTTGCCGTCACCTAAAATAAAAAAAGTATTCTGGAGACCGTAGTCCGAGATTTGTTTTTTTAGTTCTTCAAACAAGGGACCTGGTCCGGCAACTTTTATAGTATGTAAAACTCCTTCATCCTTAAGGATTCTGGAAGCTTCTACTAGGTATTTGAATCCTTTTTTCTCAACTAACCTTCCTACTGAGAATATACTAATCCCCGAACGTACTGTTGAAGAATTATCCTCTGCCTTCGGCATTCTCTCAAAATCGATACCATGATAATTCAAATATAATTTTGGCTTATCATTTTCGGAAACTAAAGTCAGACACTCTTCGTAAGCTCTTCTATTGCAAACTGTAATAAATTTGGCCCTCTCGGCCTTTTGTTTTACTAATTCGGAATTAAGTCTGAGATCGCCAGACTTACCAAAAACGTCACGAGCGTGCGCGGATATACCAAACGGAATATCAAGTAAATATGAAACGATTAAAATAATCGTTGACGGCTCGGACAGAAAGTGACACAAAATAAAATCAGGTTTCAACTCTTTAATTATCCATGAGTATCCGATTGATTTTAGAAAAATATATAAATTACCGGTCAAAGATCTGTTCCCGTTTTGTAGAACCACTGCAAACGCCTTAAAAAATCTTAATGGACGAAGTAAACAATTTAATCCCCCTAAGACAGAGGAAAAGAGATTCAATCTTAAGTAATGTGTCTTATTAAGAACATTCGGTGAAATTGTTCCTGTCGATTTTCTGATTGCAAGAACATTGATATCCAGATTATCTAACTGCAGAAGTTTAGATACTTCGCGTTCAATAAACGTCTCGCTGATAACCGGAAAATCCGGTATAAAAAAGAGAACGTTTTTCTTTTTCAGTCCTGCATTTTCATTCATATATTAATGTCCGTTCTTCAAAACAGCTGAAGAATAAACATCATTTTTCTCATGTATAGACTTAACACCGTTGGTATATTTTCCAATTGCAAAATATGTAAATCCGATCCCCTCTACTGCTGACTTATCCAACAGATTGCGTCCATCGAAAATTACCGGATACTTCATATTTTCTTTTAGGCGGAATAAGTCCATTGATTTAAATTGAGACCACTCGGTAAGCACAAAGAGCGCGTCTACACCTGTAGCAGCATCGTATTCACTTTTACAGTATTCTATAGATTCCTCACCTAAAACTTTTTTTGCATTCTCCATAGCCTCCGGATCATATACTTTAAGTTTTGCGCCCAGCCCTCTTAGATGCTCGATAACGTCAATAGAAACTGATTCTCTAATATCATCGGTGTCCCCTTTGAACGACAAACCCAAGCAACCAAAAACTTTTCCATGTATTTCAGATCCGTAATATTTTCTGGCCTTGTTAATAAAGTTGAACTGTTGAATTAAGTTTACTTCCATGACGCTTCTGAGTAATTTAAAGTCGTATGCCTGATCCGTAGATGTCTTATAAAGTGCGGCTACGTCTTTAGGAAAGCAGCTACCTCCGTAACCGATACCTGCATTAAGAAAAGCGCTTCCAATTCTCCTGTCCAAACCCATACCTTTTGCAACAACTGAAACATCCGCCTGTGCACGTTCACAGATTTGTGCAATTTCGTTAATAAATGAGATCTTTGTTGCTAAAAATGCATTTGAGGCATATTTGATCATTTCTGCAGATCTAAGATCGCATTCGATAATCGGCGAACCGAGATGCTCGTAAAGTCTCCTCATTGTTTTAAATGCTTTTTCACTTTCTGAACCTACAATTGTTCTATCCGTGTCTTTCATGTCTTCGACAGAAGAACCCTCTCTCAAAAATTCAGGGTTGGAAGCAACATCAAACTCAACATCTGACTTCAAGTTTTCTAAAATTATTTCTTTAACTTTTTGATTTGTTCCAACCGGAACTGTACTTTTTGTAACAATTACTTTGTAGTCAGTTAAATGGTTACTAATTTCTTTGGCCACTGCCCACACAGCGGATAGATCTGCCGCACCGGTTTCACTTTGAGGTGTTCCGACACAAATAAATATAATTTCTGCATCTTTCATTCCTTCGGCAATCGAGGTGGTAAATTTTAGTCGACCTTCCTTAATGTTGTTTAAAACAATTTCCGATAGACCCGGTTCATAAATCGGCATGTCGCCTTTTTGAATACGGCTTATCTTTTTTTCGTCAATGTCTACACCTGTAACGTGATTACCCCAATCCGAAAAAATTGCTGCGCCTACTAAACCTACATAACCTGTTCCGATTACACATAATTTCATATTTGTTCTCCTATATTGGGCAAGAAAATTATTTTCTGTTGCGCTAACCGCAATGAATGAAGCCTACTTCTGACCTCACTCTACTTTATACAATCCTTTAGCATCATTAAGTCGTATTTTTAAAACATCTCTGGCCATCTTGTACGAGTTTTCGACAAAGTTAAATCTGGTAGTTCTCACATAATGCCAAATTACAGGCACTTCTTTTATCTTATAGCCAAACTTTCGCGCTAGATAAATAACCTCTACGTCAAAAGCGCCAAAAAAGGGTTTCTGAGTAATTTTGGCGTCAGGACCATATACTTTTAGGTTCGCGAATATTCGACGAGCGGAAGGGCTTTTAAGGAGCTTAAAACCGCACTGCGAGTCCTGAATACCGGGTAAGGCTAGTACTTGGACTAACAAGTTGAATATTCTACCTATTATATGTCTATATGAAGGCTCGCCGATTCTCTGAGCGCCCTTTCCCTCTCTACTGCCAATAACCACGTCAAAGTCTTGATCCTTGGCCCAAACGGCAAGTTTCTTCAATTCTGAGATCGGGGTAGACAAATCAGCGTCACAAAGGTAGATCAGATCGCCGTCTGATCTCATAACCCCTGTGTACACTGCGTAACTTTTCCCTTTGTGGGGATTTCTTACAACAACAACTTCCGGATTATTTTTTTGGAATTCTGATACCATTTCCGCTGTATTGTCCCTACTGCCGTCATCCACAACTATAACCTCATAAGAAGGTGAGAATGTTCTCATAAAACTCACTACTTGAGTTAGAGTCGAGGATATTTTGTCAGCTTCGTTGTAAGCCGGTATGACGATCGAATATTCTTTCATTTTGATGTAGAAGCATCTTTAGGACTTTTTTTCTTCCATATAATTCTACTATAAAAAGTGTAGTTCCAAATTAGACCGAACAAGATGCTAACAAACAATGCAACGTTATATATCAAGAAGGATGCGTTAATTGCAGAGGTTAAGTAACCGACAAAAATAAATCTAAAAATAATAGGAACAATAGATCCTAAAACATAAAGTAGAAACATCTTTACTAATGCTTTAGTTTCTTTAATTGTATTTTCCGAAAACGACCACAGGTTATTTAAAATAAAAGTTACCATCATTGCTATCATTGCTGCAGAAGAAGCCGCAATACTTGGATTTGGTATAAAGAGTCTAAAAAGATTTGAGAGAATTATATCTACAAACAAGCCTGTGAATCCTACGATACAGAATTTGAAGAAACTTTTGTTTGATTCGTAACGCAACTTTAAAACCGTAAGTAGCGAGTCCATAAATGTATTTTTCTCTATTTTCGAACTACCGCGGTCCCTTAGGCCAAATTCTATCGGCACTTCTTTTATTCGAGCTCCTAGTTTGAACATTTTGTAGAGAAGATCTATCTTATACGCAAAACTTTTGGAAGATACGGTCGAGAAGTCAATCTTGTCTACGAATCCCCTTACCCTCGAAGCTTTAAACCCGGTGGTGAAATCGTTTACATTGAACATATTTAGTACGATCTTTGAAAACAAGCTGCCCCCAAAACTTAAGAATTTTCTGTACAATGCCCAGTCTTTAGGAATACTTCCGCCTTTTGTAAACCTGGAACCTATTACATAGTCATACCCTTCGTGTATAGCATCAATTAATTTTGGCAAATCGTTTGGATTGTGCTGAAAATCTGCGTCCATTTCTACAACATAATCTGCATCTAACTTTTCCATTGCATATTTAAATCCATAAAAATAAGCTGCGCCGATCCCTGCCTTTTTTTCTTCCATCAGTAAATGTACATATGGGATTGTTTCGGCACTTTTACGTACAACATCGGCCGTACCATCAGGTGAGTTACCTTCAACGACTAATAATGTAAATCTATCTTCGGGAAATTTTGCAAACTGTTCGCCCAACGCACTAATCATTTTGCCAATATTTTCTGCCTCATTATAAGTAGGCATTACAATAACAATATTCATATTATGAGTAGAGGACGAGATAAAAGAGTAGGAAAGCCACTACGCTTAAGAAAACGTATTCAACAACGACTTCTTTCTTCAATCTACCCTCTAGTACGTGATGTATTATACCCCAAAATATATAAAAGATGGAACCCAAAACTGAGATGAGTGTAAGAGCAAATCTGTCATATCTAAAGAAAATAATACATACAAAAAACACTAACATTCCAATCAACAAAACTAGATAAAGTAAAAGATTTTTTTCAGATCGACTCATAACTTATAGAACACTTCCCGGTTTTAACAAAAACCAAATACTCACGATAACAATTAAAAGATATGTAATATGTGCAAGCGTATTTCCATTTATTTTTACAACACCGTATTTCCTTGTATACCAAAAATCCAATCCGAGAAGCACAATTACAAAGCTTCCAAACATTAAACTTAAGCCTTTTGATACGTATGACACATCTAGTGTGGGTAGAACTTCAGCAGGTCCGGAAATAGCAAAAGCAGGCAATTCTGCTTGAGCTGGAGGTGCTACCACAACGCTTGCGTTACTTTCTTCTACTTCTTGCAGGATCTTATTTTCGTCGTAGATCTCAGCTGCCTGACCAGCTCCCCTTGGAGCGCCGAACATCTGGACAACTAATGTAGTTTCGTACCCGTCTAGAACACCGTCAACAACTGCAAAACCTATTTCAGAATAATGGCCGTTTAACAAATTTTCTCTATGAGTAGGAGAGTTGTACCATGCTTCGACAACGTCATCGGAGTTCCCAAAGTTTTTAGCCAGATTTTCTCCTGCATAGACGTAATCGTAACCTTCCCCAAGTATAAAGTCCCAGGGTTCAGTTCCGTCAGGTGCCACGTGTGCCCAATAATTATTCTGGAACATATGTTCGGCCTTTTGCCGCGCTGCCTCTGAAAGTACCGGATTGATTCTCAGATCATTTAGACCTAGTTCTTCCCTTTTCTTATTAGTCTCCACCAATAAGTCCTTAATATTAATGTTGGAAGCGTATCCCAATAAACCCGGCATGAAGCGATGCAAAGAGCTTAACAGTATAACCAAAAGTATTAGAACTGAGATGTATGCTTGAAATGCGCTTAAAGATAGCAGTTTGGCGCGTTTCCCGTGATCGGGGTGGGGTAAAAAATGATATATAAATTGATATTTACGGATAGGGTTTTTCGGTTTCCATTCCCCATTCTTTGCATATAAGTCGGACATTGTATTGATTATAACTCAAGAAGTAAGGTTAAATCCACGTATTTTACTCGACTGAGATTTTTTGAGCCAGCTCTAAAGCGGATAAGACACGCGCGAAAACTTGCTGTGGTGTTCCTAAACCGTTTATTTCAAGTAATATTTTTTCGTTTCGATATTTATCGATTACTTTCTGGGTGTCTCTATAATATATTTCCAAACGCTCATTTACCGCCTCTTCTGTGTCATCTTCGCGCTGCACTAAAGGTCCCTCGCATTTAGCTAACTCTTCCTTTGGTAAAGTGTAGATGTTGTACATCTTGCCGTCGGACTCGCAGTATCTTCTGCCGGAAATTCGCTTTAGTGATTCTTCTCTTGGAATATTTATCAGGATTACCCAATTTGGATGTGGATCGAAAAATTCAAACTGGTCGATATTTCTACCCCAACCGTCTAGTATGTACCCGTTCTTGCAATCTTTTTCCGAAAGTCTTTCGTTGATGATTTGCACTGTTAAGTCGTAGGAAACAAGAACTCCGCTATTTAGTTGGCCTTGCACTTCTTGATATCTTGGGTGTGACTCCGGAATGTCTCGCAACAGCTGACCTACGGAAATTATTGGAAGATTTAACTCTTTACTTAAAAGCTCACCTTGTGTACCTTTTCCGCAAGCCTGCGGACCCATCATTTGTATGATCATATTGGCAGTATTTTCTTTTTCAAAAAATTACAGATTCGGGAAACCTAACTCGCTTAACTGACCCCTCATTTGTTTTTCCACTTTCTTATCAACTTCTTTCATTGAATCGTTTATTAAATCTCTTAAGTTTTTGTTGTCTTCTCCGTCGATAATAAGTTTTTCAATTTTCTTGTCGCCTCTTATTACCAGCTCGACTCCACCTTTTTCATTGGTGACAAATATATTTTCCAGCTGTTTTTTTACCTCAGCTTGCATTTTTCTTAATCTATTTAAATCTTTTAATTTATCAAACATATTTTTATCTCAAGAAACTTTCGTAACTTCTGGAAACACTGTGTGATTCAATTTGACGAATTGTTTCCAATACTACCGACACGACAATTAGTAATCCGGTTCCTCCTACAGTTAACGAGGCAGTCCCTACAAATGATTGTATCAGAAACGGCAAAATTGCAATCGTACCAAGGAACAACGCGCCCGATGAAGTGATTCTATTTACAATCCTTCTTAGATAGGTCGCGGTTGCAGTTCCAGGCCTTATACCTGGGACAAATCCACCACGTTTTTTTATGTCTTCAGCAATTTTATCTGAATTAAATTGAACAGAGGTATAAAAAAAGGTAAAACCTACTACTAACAGGAAATAAAATACGTTATATAAAGCCGAGGATTCCTGAAAGTTTTTAGCCAGGTAAAATCCTATATTCTTGGCTACTTCGTTTGAAGTTGTCTGCAACGGGCCACTTATCATTGCGGGAAGCATGACTATTGCAACGGCAAAGATAATTGGTACTACAGATACCTGATTAACCTTTATTGGCAGATAGTTAACAATTTTTTCCGACCTTATACCTCGTCTTCCGTATTCAATAGTAATGTTTCTAGTTCCTTCGTTAACAATAACAACGGCGGCTATTACGACCAAAGCTAAAGCGATAAAGATCAGTGAATTAAAAACTGTATCCGCGTTTAAGGTGGCGAAAAATGACAATGCTGCGGTCGGTAATCGGCCGATAATGCTTACGAAAATTAAAACAGATATCCCATTTCCGATTCCGTATTCCGTAACAAGCTCTCCCAACCAAACTAGCATCAAAGCACCTGCAGTAAGTGTAAGAATGAAAATAACTAAATCGAAGACATTTAATGATGCCAAAACACCTTGTCTGTTTAATAGGAAGTAAATTCCATAGCTCTGAAGCAGCGCCATAGGTACAGTCAGCAATCTGGTGTACATATTAATCTTTTCGCGGCCGTATTCGCCTTCCTTGGATAATTCTTCTAACGAGGGGATCATCACAGTCAAAAGCTGCATGATTATTGAAACGTTGATGTAAGGCGCCATACCTAAAGTTACGATTGAAAAGTTTTGAAAACCGCCTCCGCTGAATAAGTCAAACAATCCGAAAAAAGCGTTGTTTTGGAGAAAGCCTCTAATAGCATCAACATTTACACCCGGCACAGGAATATGTGCAAAAAGGCGAAACATTACAATAATCAAAAAAGTGAAGAAAATTTTTCTTCTTAAATCGGGGAACTTAAAAACATTTAGCATTAATTTATCCTATTATTTCTGATCCGGATTTTTCAACTATTTCTTGAGCACCCTTAGAGAAAGTAAAACCCTTGAGCTTGAGTTTTCTTGTAAGTTTGCCGTCAGCTAATAGTTTAACACCTCCGTCACTTATTTTAGTGATTACGCCTGACTGGTATAAAACTACTGGACTTACTTCTGTTCCTTCTTCAAAAATGTTCAAACGATTAAGACCTACTGCAAGTGGTTTGGTAGTATTTGGTCTGATGAAACCTCTTATCTGGGGTAATCTTTTAAAAAGTGGAACTTGTCCACCTTCAAAACCCAACCATGGTTTTCTTCCTTTTCTTGCTTTTTGTCCTTTGTTTCCGGTGCCTGTAGTGTGTCCGCCTTTTCCGGAACCAATTCCTCTACCTCTTCTTTTTGAAGGCTTGATGAGATTAGATTGTTTTTCAATATTAGATAGATTCATATGTTTTACTTCGACTTAAATTTCTGAAGGGCTTTTAGTGTACATCTGATATTACAAATTTTATTGTTGGAACCAAGCATCTTTGCAGAAATATCTTTGATACCTGCTAACTCAACAACGGTTCTAACTGAACCACCTGCGATAATTCCTGCACCTTTTGGAGCAGGCTTTAACAAGACATTAGCAGAACCATAAGATTCAAGCACTTCATGAACAATTGTTCCGTCTTTGATAAAGACTGTTACTAATTCCTTCTTAGCTTTGGCTATTGCCTTGGAAATGGCAGTTGTAACATCTTTACCTTTACCATAACCGGTCCCAACAGTACCATTTTTATTTCCAATAACAACTAATGCGGTAAAGCTGACATTGCTTCCACCTTGAGTTTTCTTGGAAACTCTCTTAATTTGAATTACATTCTCAATATATTCAGATATTTTTGATCCAGTTTGCTCTTTTCTCATAAGTTCAATCCTCCTTCGCGCGCTCCGTCTGCCAGGCTCTTTACGCGACCGTGATATCTATAACCTCTTCTGTCAAAAACTACATCCTTAATTTTCTTTGATTTTGCTTTTTCTGCCAAGTGCTTGCCTACTTCTTTTGCAGCCTCTACTTTTGTCTTTTTCTCATGTATTTTTTTAACTTCAGCAGAAACGTCGACCAATACTTTTCCAGATTTGTCGTCAATTAATTGGGCGTAAATATATTTATTAGATCTAAATACACTCAATCTTGGTCTCTCGGCCGTTCCGATTAAGGTTCCATTTATTTTAACTATTCTTCTTTCTCTAGTTGTTTTTCTTAAAATTACTTTACTCATATTAGCCTCTTATTAAACCTTACCGGTCTTACCTTGCTTTCTTCTTATAACTTCGCCGGCGTATTTTATACCTTTGCCTTTGTAGGGTTCGGGTTTTCTTACTTTTCTCATCTTCGAAGCTGTAAGACCTACTAATTGCTTATCAGCACCTTTTACACTTATAAATTGGTTATCGATCACTTCAATTTGAACTCCGTTAGGAGCTTTAAAATCTACGGGATGCGAATAGCCGACACTTAAAACTGCGCCATCGGTACCGTTTTGCTTTGCTCTATAACCAACACCAACCAACTCTAACTTCTTTTCAAAACCTTCAGTTACACCATTTACCATATTATTTAACAAAGCTCTAGTCATTCCCATAAAAGCACTTGTCTTTTTAGAAGGCTTCTTCTCTTCAACATGCAAAATTCCTTCTTTTATGGAAATACCTACCTCAGGGCGTAACTTAATCTCAAGTGTTCCCTTAGGGCCGGTAACCTTTACCACATCATCGGTTTGATTGATGGTAACTCCAGCTTTTATTTCAATTGGTTTATTTCCTATTCTTGACATATTCTTACTTCACTTCACAAATAACTTCACCGCCTAGTTTTCTTTTCTTAGCTTCGTCGCCCGAGAAAATACCTCTGGAGGTTGACACTACTAATGTTCCAAATCCACCTGCAACTCTATGTATCTCACTTACGCCTTTGTACACTCTGCTACCTGGCTTAGAAACTCTCTTTACATCCGTTATGGCATAAGTACCGTCCTCATCGTGTTCGAGCTCTATGTGCAACATCTTAAATGGCTGCTCACTTGGTTTAAAGGTCTTCACAGTTCTCAAGAAGCCCTTGTCTTTTAGAACTTGGGCAACTGCTTCACATTCTCTTGAATAAACCATTTCAACAACAGGCTTTTTGGCCATTGATGCGTTCTTAAGTGTACTTAACATGTTTGCTAATCTATCTATACTCATATTTTTTTTCCTTACCAGCTGGACTTCATAACTCCAGGAAGCACTCCTTTGTGAGCTAATTCTCTAAAACATTTTCTACACATCTTAAATCTTCTGTAGTAACCTCTTGGACTACCACAGATAGGACATCTATTATATTCTCTTACACTAAATTTTTGTCCTCTTTTATGTTTTTGTAATAAACCTTGTTTTGCCATACTAATTTGGTAGTTTCATTGAGCTAGTTGATGAAACTGTTAATTTTCCTCCTTCTTAAAAGGTACTCCGATCTCTTTAAGTAAAAACTTGTTGGCTTCAATATTTTTCCCACTCATTACAACAGTTACCTGCAGGCTTCTTATGCCCTTTGTTGAGTTCTGATTTACTTCAGGAAATATAACATGTTCTTTTATTCCGAACGAGTAGTTACCGTTCTCATCAAAAGACGTGTCGCTCAAGCCTCTGAAGTCCCTAACTCTGGGCAACGCCACATTTAATAATTTATCTAAAAATGCCCACATGTTTTCACCTCTCAGTGTTACAGCATAGCCGACTGTCTCGCCTTGTCTAATCTTAAAACCTGCAATTGAGAGTCTTGCTGTTCTTGCGTAAGGCTTCTGACTTGTAATATTAGCCAAGTCAGTTACAAACGACTCTACTGCTTCTCTGTTTTCTCTAAAATTGCCGATTCCCACATTTACGTTTACTTTTTGTATCTGTGGAACTTCCATAACATTTGAGAATTTAAATACCTCAATAAGTTTTGGAACTATTTTCTTAATGTATTTTTCTCTTAATCGGTTCATTCAATTACCTCTTGGTTCTTCTTATTAATTCTGTACTTTTTACCATCTATGGTCTTGTAACCGACTCTGACGGGTTTGTTCAATTTAGAATCAAAGTACATTACATTAGACATGTGTATTGGTCTTTCCATGCTGATAATTCCACCTTCTTTTGAAAGGGCACCAGGTTTAACGTGTCGTTTTACTATATTTACACCTTCAACCAATACTTTTTCTTTGTCAGGATAGACTCTAAGCACCTTAGCTACTTTTCCTTTATCTTTTCCTGATATTATTTTTACTTTGTCGTCTTTTTGTATTTTCATATATAAACCTTGTAAGAGAAGGTGCTGACACTTGCCAAACAGGCTCTTACCAAACCTCCTTAGCCAATGATGCAATCTTTACAAAACCTCTATCTCTTACTTCTCTGGCGATAGGTCCAAAAATTCTTGTTCCTACTAGACCTTTATCTTTGTTTACTAAAACAGCAGCGTTGTCTGAGAATCTTAAATAGCTGCCATCTTTGCGTCTAATTTCTTTCTTTGTTCTGACTATAACTGCCTTAGCTACGCTGTGGTCTTTTACTACACCTACAGAAGATGCTCCATTAACGGCCACTGTAACTATGTCTCCAACAGAAGCAAATTTTACTCTTGAACCCCCCGGAATACCAATCAACTTAAGTTTCTTGGCACCTGAGTTATCGGCTGAATTTAATTTAGCTCCGACTGGTATCATTTGGCCTCCGTTGTTTCCAATTTTTTAACAACTTTCCAACTAACTTTCTTTGAATAAGGTCTTGTTTCCTCGATAAGAACCATGTCTCCTACTGCAGTATCGAACTCATCTTTTGCCAACATTCTTTTTGTTATCTTAATAGCTTTGGAATATAGATGGTGTTTTGTAGGAACATCTACAGCCACAACTACGGTTTTCTGCATTTTATTAGACACTACTTTTCCTTCAAATATTCTTTTACTCATGTGCTTCCTCACTTAAAATCTTCTTTTCCATCAAGATGCTTTTGATTTTTGCTACTTCTTTTCTAAGCAATCTTGGTTTTTTAACATTTTTTTCTTTTCTTTTCAATATATCAAGTGTAGTTTCGTGTATTTCTTTGCTCAGTTTTACCAACTGCTCATTTAACTCTTGTATATTTTTTTGTCTCATTTCAGCTACTTTTAACATGTTTAATTCTTTGCCAAAAATTTAGTCTTAATAGGCAATTTGGATGCAGCCTTAGCAAATGCTTTCTTAGCAATTGCAGAGGTTACACCTGACATTTCAAATAAAATCTTCCCTGGTTTAACAACTGCAGCATAGTGATCGGTTGCAGCTTTTCCACTTCCCATTCTTGTTTCCGCAGGTTTCTTAGCAATTGGTTTGTCGGGAAAGACTCTTATCCAAAGCTTTCCACCTCTCTTAGTTTCATGAGATATTGCTTTTCTTGCGGCTTCAATTTGTCTAGAAGTCAACAAACATCTATCAACAGCTTTGAGTGCAAATTCACCAAAGGCTATATAACTGCCTCTGACTGCAATTCCTTTGTTGGTCCCTCTTTGTTGTTTTCTAAACTTAACTTTCTTTGGTAGTAACATATTAGTTTCCTTTTATAAAGTGACTTCGCCCTTGTAAATCCATACTTTGATGCCGATAGTTCCAAAAAGCAATTGGCAATCAATTTGTGCATAATCAATATCTGCTCTCAATGTTTGTACAGGTATAGAACCTAAAATGAATTCTTCAGATCTTGAAATTGTATTGCTTCCGCTCAAAACTCCAGACATTCTGATTTTTATACCTTTAGCCCCTTTATCAATTGCTGCATTTGCTGCAAAAACGGCGACTCTTCGATAAGGCATTCTTCTCTTAAGCTGTCTTGCTATGTAGTCACCTACTAATTGGGCCTCAATCTCCGGTATCTTGATCTCTTCTGCAGTTATCTTTATCTTCGAGTTTGTAAGATTTTTAAGTTCTTTCTCCAAAACTTCAACACCTGCACCACCTTTACCAATAACTAGTCCTGGCTTGGAAACCTTAATAAAGATGTTCATCTCGTTCTCAGTTCTTTCAATCTCTACAGCTTTTAGCCCTGCCTGACTTAATTTATCAGTTAAAAACTTGCGTATCTTTAAGTCTTCAAAAGCCTTGTCAGCATAGTTAGATTTATCAGCGAACCATCTTGAGCTCCAGTCCTTTGAAATTCCAAGTCTATAGCCTGTAGGATGTATCTTTTGACCCATTATTTGTTCCTTTCGCTTAAACCGACATAAATATTGCTTGTTCTCTTCATAATCGGGCTTACTCTTGATTTGGCTACTAATCTCATTCTTTTGTAAGTAGGTCCTGGACCTACCCAAACTTCTGATACGAATAGCTTGCTTGAATCAAGTTTCCTGTTATTTGTTGCATTGGCCTCTGCAGATCTTAAAAGTTTGAGCAATAAAACAGCTGCCTTTGTTCTATCAAATGCCAATGTGACTTTAGCTTCTATCAGACCTTTGCCTCTAATCAAATCCATAACAGGGGCAACTTTCTTTGCTGAAATTCTAGCCGTTTTGTGTTTTGCATAAACCTGTGACTTTTCCATATTATTGTTTCTTAGATGAGTGAGCTCTAAATACTCTGGTAGGAGCAAACTCGCCTAATTTGTGACCAACCATTGATTCCTGGACAAAAACCGGAATAAATTTTTTTCCGTTATAAACGTCAAGAGTCAAACCGACCATGTCAGGTATGATTGTTGAACGTCTGGACCATGTCTTTATGGCCTTTCTATCGCCAGTTTCTTTGGCCTTCACTACTTTCATATTCAATTTTTCGTCTATAAAGTAACCTTTTTTTAATGATCTTGACATGTTTTTATAAAACTCCTTTTTTTAAGCCCTACTTCTTACTATGCCTTGACTTAACAATAGTGTGATCTGTATTGCGTCTTCTTCTAGTTCGCACACCCCTTGCAATCTTACCCCAAGGAGTCTTTGGTGAAGACATACCTATACCAGTAGTCTTATACGAGCCTGCATGAGGATGGTCCTTCTTTGGATTGCCCATTGCTACACCACGAACTGTCGGTCTAACACCGAGGTGACGATTTCGTCCGGCTTTACCCAAGCGTACATTTCTCAAATCAGCGTTCCCTAAGACCCCTATTGTAGCATAACAACGGCCAGAAATCTTCTTTACCTCACCACTCGGAAGCTTCAAATTTACCAATTCACCCTCTTTAGCTAAGACTTGGGCGTAACCTCCGGCACCTCTGGCCAATATTCCACCGCCGTTTGGGTTCAACTCAATGTTGTGTATTTGTGTACCCAGTGGTATTGCTGACAACGGCAAGGAATTTCCAAGTACTGGCTCGGCAGTAGGACCTGATATTACAGTCATGCCTACCTGTAACCCTTCCGGGGCCAAGATATAGCGCTTTTCACCGTCTGCATAAAATACCAAGGCAATGTTAGGGCCTCTATTTGGATCGTATTCTATAGTGGCGACCTTTGCCGGGATCTCTCTCTTATCTCTCTTAAAATCGATTATTCTATATAGCTTTCTTGAGCCTCTTTCTTTATGTCTTACAGAAACTCTCCCTTTGTTCCTTCCGGAATGACCGATTAAACTTCTTGTAAGTTTTTTCTCGGGCTCGCCGGTAGTAGTTTCTATTACCAGGGCCTTTCTAAATCTTGTTGACGATGTCGTTGGTTTAAATGTTTTTATCATTTTAATTTTCCTTTGGCACTATATCTAATGATTGGCCGTCTTTTAATGTAACTATCACTCTTTTTCTCTTTGGTGACTTCATAAATTGAGCAGTTTTTCCTTTCCTCATTTTCTTACCAGGTAAGATTGAAGATCTGGCATCTATTGCATCGACGTTGAACAATTTCTTTAACTCATCAACTACCTGACCTTTTGAAACGTCCATCCCTACCTCGAAAACGTACTTATTAGACTCTGCAAAGCCCATTGTTTTCTCTGTTAATACTGGTTTTAGTATCGACTCGTTTAATCTCATTTTTTGGTCTCCTTATATTTTGCTTCTAATACTTTAAGTGCACCTTTATCAAAATAAACTGAATCAGCTTTAAAAACATCAAAAGCGTTCAGAAAAGCCACAGTCTTAATACGAGCCCCGGATATATTTCTGAAACTCTTGTATAGCACAGCATCTGACTTTTCGGCTACAACTAAAACTCTCTTGCCTGCCGAGGTGCTCTTTAAGAAAGCCAACGCTTCTTTTGTATCAGGCTTCTTGAAGTCAAATCCGTCCACAACTGTAAACTTATTTAAAGCGGCTTTTTCTGAAAGGGCCTTGCTTAAGGCAAGTTTTACAACTTTTTTAGGAAGTTGAACATTCCAGACTTTTGGTTTAGGTCCATGAGAAATACCACCGTGTGTCCAAATAGGATTTCTCTTAGATCCAACACGAGCACGCCCGGTTCCTTTTTGTGCCCAAGGTTTTGCACCGCTTCCAGAAACTTCGCCTCTAGTCTTAGTAGAAGAGTTTCCATTTCGTGAATTATTCATGTGCACCTGGATATATTGACTTAACAACTGATTTGACACCTTTGCGCCAAAAACATCTTTTGCAAGAGTAATTTCTTCCAGTATTTTTCCTTTTTTATCGACTAAATTTACTTTCATATTTTATAAAACCTTTATCTTCAAATCTGAATTCCTTGCGCCTGGAACTGGTCCTGATACCAAAAGCTCTTTTCTCTCTGGATAGACCTTAACTATTCTTAATCCCTTAACGGTAATCTGACTATTTCCCATTCTTCCAGCCATCTTTTTACCTTTGAAAACTCTGGAAGGAGTTTGTCCACCGATAGATCCGGCAGCTCTAGGTTTATCGGACTGACCTCTGGTGGCCATCGAGCCTTTAAAGTTCCATTTTTTCATAACACCGCTAAATCCTTTACCTTTGGAAATACCGGTTACTTCAACATTCTTATTTTCTAAATCAGCAGTGACTTCTATGCTGCAGGTAACAAGAGTTACAGGCACCAAAACACCGGTGTCCAGAAAAACTTGAGTCATATTTATTTTTTTACCTTTTATTATCTGCGTTTCCATATAAGCCTTTTTTATTACACTCGAACAAAAAAATTGGCGCCCAAAGGACGCCCACACGAAGCTTCCAAGGTTTGTTTTCCAATCTAAGTTTTATCCACTAGTTTTGACATCAGTTATTATTTTCGCTCATTTGTGTGTAGTATGCGATACGGTGATTTTGGCTCCAGATCAACTCAGTCACTGGGCAAAATCTCTTGGATAAATCCTACTTACTACCGGTCTGACGGCACAAAGGATAATTTATCACATCTTGATCGAAATACCAACACCGGCAGGTAAGCTAAGTCTGGACAGATTCTCTACAGTTGAGCTCGTGGGGTTAAGCACGTCAATAACTCTTTTGTGAGTTCTCAACTCAAACTGCTCTCTGGATCTTTTATCAATATGCGGACCTCTAATTACAGTAAATTTCTCAATTCTGGTAGGTAATGGGATAGGACCTACAACTTGAGCGCCTGTTCTTATAGCTGTATCAACAATCTTGGAACAGCTCAAATCAATGATTCTGCTGTCGTATGACTTAAGTTTTATTCGTATTTTTGATTCTTTTTGTCCTTTTGCCATAATTTCTATCCTACCTATCTCTTCTTTAAGTAAAGATCCCCGCAGTTTCCTGCGGGGCTCAAAGTCTATCTAACTTCTAAGCAGTAATCTTGGTGACTACACCTGCTCCAACTGTATGTCCACCTTCTCTAATAGCAAATCTCAAGCCTTCTTCAAGAGCTACCGGGGTAATCAGTTTAACCTTAAGGTTAACATCATCTCCTGGCATTACCATCTCTACGCCATCGGGTAAAGTAATTTCACCTGTAACGTCAGTGGTTCTGAGATAAAACTGAGGTCTATAGCCACTAAAGAATGCCTTGTGTCTTCCACCTTCTTCTTTTGACAACACGTATACTTGTGCATCAAATTCAGTATGTGGTTTTACAGATCCGGTTTTAGCCAAAACCTGGCCTCTTTCAACACCGGCTCTTTCAATTCCTCTAAGAAGAATTCCAACATTGTCGCCTGCCTGGCCTTCTTGCATAGATTTCTTGAACATTTCAACACCTGTTACAACAGTCTTTGTAGTGTCTTTAATACCGACGATTTCAACTTCATCGTTTACCTTAACGACACCTCTATCGATTCTTCCTGTAACAACTGTTCCTCTACCTGAGATTGAGAAAACGTCCTCAATAGGCATAAGGAATGGTTTGTCTAAGTCTCTTACTGGAGTAGGAACATAGGTATCTACTGCATCCATAAGTTTCATAATGCTTTCAACAGCACCTGCGTCGCCTTCGATGGCTTTTAATGCAGATCCTCTGATTACAGGTACTTCGTCGCCCGGGAATTGGTATTTGGTTAGTAATTCTCTTACTTCCATCTCTACCAAGTCGAGGATTTCAGGATCCTGTACCATATCGCATTTGTTCATAAAAACTACGATAGCGGGAACATTAACTTGTTTTGCCAAGAGAATGTGCTCTCTTGTTTGAGGCATAGGTCCGTCAGGAGCGGATACAACAAGTATTGCACCGTCCATCTGAGCTGCACCGGTTATCATGTTTTTGATATAGTCGGCGTGTCCAGGAGCATCTATGTGAGCATAGTGCCTCTTCTCAGTTTCATACTCGACGTGAGTAATGTTAATTGTAATACCTCTTTCTCTTTCTTCCGGAGCCTTGTCTATATTTTCAAATGCGTAATATTGAGACAAACCCTTAGAAGCTAACACCTTTGTTATAGCAGAGGTCAGTGTGGTCTTTCCGTGATCGACGTGACCAATGGTTCCAATATTAAGGTGCTCTTTGTTTCTTACAAATTCAGCTGCCATAATTAGCCTTTCTTGTGAAGACACTTTGGTCTTCGATTGCAAGCTTAACTTGCAATTGAAATTTATACTTTAAAATCTAATTGATTTAGCAAGAGATAGTTAAACAAATTAAGAGGCAAAAATCAAGGCCTTTGTTCAAAAGAACAAGCTATTTTGAGACTGAACTCTTAATCTGCTCAGCTACGTTTGCCGGAACTTCCTCATAATGACTTGGTTCCATTGTAAACGTTGCTCTACCTTGTGTCATCCCTCTAAGCTCAGTTGCATAACCAAACATCTCAGCTAAAGGCACCTTTGAGGTTATAACACGGGCATTTCCTCTTGACTCTGTTTGTTCAATCTTCCCTCTTTTACTTGATAAATTACCTATGATATCGCCCATAAATTCGTCGGGAGCGACTACTTCTACGTTCATTATTGGTTCCAAAAGGAATGAGTCGGCACTTCTCTGGGCTTGGCGTAATGCTTCTATTGCTGCCATCTTGAAAGCCATTTCCGAGGAGTCAACTTCGTGGTAAGAACCATCGATCAGGGTTACTGCGAAATCAACAAACGGATAACCTGCCAAAATGCCCGTCTCAGCGGCTTCTCTAATACCTTTTTCAACGGCAGGGATATATTCCCTAGGAATAGCTCCGCCAACAACTTTATCAATAAATTCAACGCCTTTTCCACGTTCAAGAGGCTCTATCTTGATCACAACGTGTCCATATTGACCACGACCGCCTGATTGCCTGATATGCTTACCTTCAACAGACATTGTCTTTCTAATGGTTTCTCTGTAAGCCACCTGCGGTTTACCTGTGTTTACTTCAACATTGAACTCTCTTTTCATTCTGTCTACGATAATTTCCAGATGTAACTCGCCCATTCCGTATAAAACGGTCTGTGAGGTTTCGTCGTCTGTTTTAATTTTCAAAGTAGGGTCTTCCTCAAGGAATTTCTTGATAGATTCGGACATCTTGTCACGGTCGCCCTTTGTTTTAGGTTCAAGAACAATTCCGATGACCGGTTCGGCAAAGCTTATGGATTCCAAAACTATCTCGTTACCCTCCGCACAAATTGTATCACCGGTTCTTGCTTCCAAACCCACGGCTGCAGCAATTTCTCCGGCTCTAATTTCCTTAACTTCTTCTCTTCTGTTTGCGTGCATTAACAAAATTCTTCCAATTCTCTCTTTTGAGCCTTTGGTTGAGTTCAAAACATATGACCCTGAAGCCAATTTACCTGAGTAAACTCTTATGTAAGTCAATCTACCAACATATGGATCTGTTTGAATCTTGAAGGCTAAAGCACAAAACGGTCCGTCTTCTTCTGCTCTTAATGTTAGTGGGTCGCCGTCTTTTGTGTGTCCTAAAACATCCGGTACGTCTTTTGGTGAAGGAAGGTAGTTTATAACTCCGTCCAACATTAACTGAACACCCTTGTTACCAAGCGCGGTTCCGCAGAATACTGGATAAAGTTTGGCGGAAATTGTAAGTTTTCTTATGCCTGCCTTTATTTCTTCGATCGACAATTCTTCCCCAGCCAAAAATTTCTCAATTAAAGAATCGTCTGCTTCGGCGACTTTCTCGACTAGTTTGTTTCTAAATTCCTCAACTTTGGCTTTCATATCTTCGGGAACGGGTATTTCAACAACATCTACGCCGTTAACACCTTCGAACTTGTAGGCTTTTCTTTCCACTAAATCGACGATTGCTTCAAAATCATTCTCGATTCCGATTGGCAATTGGAGAGCTACTGCTTTTGGGGTAAGTCTTTCGCTAACTGAATCCAAAGACATGTAGAAATCGCCACCGACCTTGTCTAGTTTATTTGCAAAGAATAGTAGGGGAACGTGATATTTCTCTGCCTGCCTAAAAACAGTTTCGGATTGGGGCTCTACTCCTTGAGATGAGTCTAATAAAATAACGGCTCCGTCCAAAACTCTTAAGGATCTTTCGACTTCGGCAGTAAAATCAACGTGTCCTGGAGTATCAATAATGTTTATTCTGTGATGTAGCCAAAAACAGGTGGTAGCAGCAGAAGTAATTGTTATACCTCTTTCTCTTTCCTGAGCCATCCAGTCCATCTGAGCTTCACCTTCATGAACTTCTCCGATTTTGTGTGACTTACCTGTGTAAAAAAGTACACGCTCGGTAGTTGTTGTTTTTCCGGCATCAATATGGGCAATAATACCTATATTACGTATTTTGTCTAACGGATATGTAATGTTTGTGTTATCAGCCATATAATTTAGTGGAAATTAAAACCTAGCGAAATGTGCGAAAGCTCTGTTAGCCTCGGCCATCTTGTGAGTATCTTCTTTCTTCTTAATTGCATCGCCGGTATTTTGTGAAGCATTTTTAATTTCATCGTGAAGTCTTTCTTCCATAGGTCTACCACTCTTGTTTCTTGCGATTTTAACAATCCATCTCATGGCAAGTGCCTCAGCCCTGTCGTGTTTTAGAGGTACAGGAACTTGGTAGGTAGCACCGCCGACTCTTTTTGATCTAACTTCCTGAATAGGCATTACGTTTTTGATTGCTAATTCAAAGATTCTCAAGGCTTCTTTTCTATCTTCCGCCAATTTTTGTATTGAATCGTATACGATAGATCTCGCTAAAGTCTTCTTACCGTGCATCATCATTATGTTTATCAATCTCTCAACGACCTTGGATTTATACACAGGATCGGCTATTGTTAATCTTTTCTTTGCTTGTTTAGATCTCATATTTATTTCTTAACTTTTACCTTTTTTGTGCCGTAGATCGATCTGGATGACTGGCGTTTTTGAACACCTGCCAAATCGTAAACACCACGTACAATTGTAAACTTAATTCCCGGTAAATCCTTTACTCTTCCGCCTTTTACCATAACTACCGAGTGCTCCTGAAGGTTGTGACCTTCTCCTGGGATATAAGCGGTTACTTCTTTCTTATTTGAAAATCTTACTCTTGCCACTTTTCTTAGTGCTGAGTTAGGTTTCTTAGGGGTCTGAGTCTTTACCGATAAAACAACCGCTCTTTTAAATGGACTTGGAAATTTTACTACTCTTCTTTTAATAGAGTTGTACGACTCCTTCAAACCAGGTGTTTTGGTCTTTTTTGTCTTTGATATTCTCTTTTTTCTAATCAACTGGTTTATAGTTGGCATATTTTCTTTACTTAATTATCTAATCGTACGGCTTCTCCGGTAGGAATTTCACGTCCAATAATGACATTTTCTTTTAACCCTAACAAGTTATCAACTTTACCAGAGGCTGCTGCGTCGGTCAATACATTGCTTGTCTGTATAAACGAAGCTGCTGCTAAGAAACTGTCAGTGTTCAACGAAGCTTTTGTTATGCCCAAAAGTGTGAGTTTGGCTGTTGCAGGAGTTCCTCCGCCGGCTAAAACTTCCTCGTTCTGCTCTTCAAATGTAGCTTTTGTGACTATCTCGCCGCCCATAAATGTAGTATCGCCCTGATCTTCTATTTTAACGTGGTTGAACATCTGTTTTACGATTACTTCAATATGTTTGTCGTTAAGAGCAACACCTTGAGATGCATAAACCTTCTGAACCTCAGAGATTATATACCTTTTTGTCTCATCAACACCAACGGTTCTCAACAGATCGGTTAAATCTAAATGACCTGCAGTTATTCTGTCACCGCGAGCTATTACCTGACCATCTTCTACAACAATTTCCGCTACCGGATCTACGTAATACTCAGCGACCTGTGTCTCTTCTGTTGGATCTGCAGCCATGACCAAGATTTTTCTCTCGTCGCCGGTTTGAACAATCTTAACGGTTCCGGAGATTTCACTCATCGTTGAAAGGAATTTTGGTGATCTAGCTTCAACTAATTCTTCCACTCTTGGCAAACCTTGAGTAATGTCTTTTCCTGCAATACCTCCGGTGTGGAAAGTTCTCATTGTTAGCTGTGTTCCCGGCTCTCCGATTGACTGAGCTGCCGCAACACCTACCGCGGTTCCCATTCCGACAAGCTTGCCTGTCATAAGATCTGTACCGTAGCAAAGTGTACAGACACCTCTTCTAGTTTCACAATGTAATGGAGATCTAATTTCAATGTATTCAACTCCGGCTTTTTCAATAGCCTCGATGTCGGATCTGGTGAGTATAGTGTTTCTCTTGAAAAGCACCTTTTTGCCTGCTTTGACATCGGCCGCTAATACTCTTCCGATTAATCTTTCGACAAATGATTGAAGCATTGTTCCCTCACCAACCTTGATATGGCGGCCTCTCTCGGTATTACAATCATTTTCTCTTACCAAAACATCTTGAACAACATCAACTAATCTTCGGGTTAAGTAACCGGCATCTGCAGTCTTCAAACCTTTATCGACTAATCCTTTTCTAGCACCTCTTGCACCAACAAAGTACTCAAGTGCAGATAAACCGTACTTGTAGTTGCCCAAAATAGGCATTTCTACCGCTTTTCCGGTTGGGTCGACAACAATACCTTTCATACCTGAAATCTGCTTTACCTGGTCTCTGGAGGCTCTTGTGGAACCTGACTTAACAAGTACTTTAACAGGATTGTCTACGGCAAGGTTATCCCAAACAGCGTTATCTAATTCGGCAATAACATTGTTCCATGCATCTTCTGTAAGTCTTTGGGCTTCTGCTCTTGTAATTAATCCACGTTTATAGTTTTTATCAATTTCTGCAACTGTTTCCTTACCTTTGTTCAATAAGCCTTCTCTTGCTGCAGGTACTTCGATATCCGATAGTGAAACTGACTGACCTGCGGCCGTACCGTATTTAAGTCCCATGTCTTTAATATCATCGATTAATTTAACTACGACAGCGTTTGTCTCTTTATCGAAAGCTTTTTCAAGAAGTTTTACAACCTGTTTTTTATCCATGGTCTCGTTCATGTAGCCGAAACTTTCCGGGATGATCTTATTGAATAAGATTCTTCCTGGGGAAGTTTCCAATAATTCACCATTCATTTGGATTGTTATCTTTTGTCTGAGTTCAACTTCTTTTGAAACATACATCGCATATGTCATCTCTGTTTCAGAAGAGAAGATTCTTGGAAATGCAGGGAATTTCTCATCAATGGAAGTCATGAAGTAAACTCCAAACAGCATAATCTTAGTAGGTACTGAGTAAGGTACTCCGTTTGAAGGATTTAACAGATTATTTGTGGAGATAAGGATATCTCTGGCTTCCTGCTTTGCTTCCTCGCCAAGAGGAACGTGTACAGCCATCTGGTCACCGTCAAAGTCTGCGTTAAAACCTGAACAGACACACAAGTGAAGTCTAATCGCATTACCTTCTATAAGTTTTGGATAAAATGCCTGTATACCAAGTCTCCAAAGTGTAGGAGCTCTGTTCAAAAGTACAGGATGATCCTTTACTATTTCTTCTAAAATATCCCAGACTTCATCGCTTCTTTGTTCTACAAAGTATTTTGCGCTTTTAACGTTAGGAGCAAAACCTCTGCCTAAAACTTCTCTCAAAACCATAGGTTTGAAAAGTTCCAAAGCCATTTCCTTTGGGAGTCCGCATTCATTTAATTTCAATTTAGGACCGTTAATGATAACTCCTCTTCCCGAGTAGTCGACTCTTTTACCAAGTAAGTTCAATCTAAAGATACCTTGCTTACCTTTTATCATATCGGCAAGAGATCTTAATTCTTTCTTACCTCTGGTTACTCTGTTTTTCTGTCTCTGTTTTGAAGAGTCAAACAAAGCATCTACAGCTTCCTGAAGCATTCTTTTCTCGTTTCTAACGATGATTTCAGGTGCTCCTAAGTCCAGTAATCTGTTCAAACGATTGTTTCTGTTTATTAATCTTCTGTAGAGTTCATTTAAGTCTGAGCTGGCAAATCTTCCACCTTCGAGTTGGACCATTGGTCTAA
>MEWG01000041.1:1903-5707 GCA_001773295.1 candidate division WWE3 bacterium RIFOXYD1_FULL_39_9 | reverse complement strand
ATCAATTATAACTTGATTTTTTTCGATGTGTTTAAAAATTCTACATAAGTTGGGTGCTTCCTTGGTGGTCGATTATCGAACTAATTTTTCTTCAACAACTTAATAAATTCTTCATAAACTTCAAGTTGTCTTTCATCTTCACACCACTTTTCTATTCCTGAAAGATTAACAGGATGTTTTTTAGCAACCATGATGGCTTGATCAAGACCATCGCAATCTTTGAAATACATATAAGTGGCTAAGCGATCTTTTACTCAATCGCTAGGAGAAAGAATTTTTATTATTTTACCATAAATCTCTTGCTCTGATGGAATAATGCTGTAATCTTCTCCAATCCCAAGAGGAATTGAACCAGGAAATTCTATAAAAAGATGTTTGCAATCAGGATGAATATTGTGACGGCCATGTTTTTTAAAGCCGATTTCATTCATCGCCTTTTCAAGACCAGTAGTAAAAAGACTTCCAAGAACAAGAACAAAATCAAGATCACCAGATTTATAAGCTCCATCTGAGTAAATGGAAACTAACTGCGCCACCAACGAGAATAGTGTCTATTCCTTTTCCTTTCAAATGAACAGCAACAAATTTCCAAAGTTCTTCTTCTGAACAAGTTTTTAAATCTATCGCCATTATTTATCTCCACGACCGATAATAGGTTTTCCAGCTCGACGTGACCTCTTTCTTTTATTAAAAAGTAGTTCTTTATCATCTATACTCATTGATGAATAGATCACTTTTAGAAGATCCAACAGCGGCCTAACAAGAGGTGATTTTTTGTTAAAGAAAAAAATACGTGTTGTCCCTATTTTTTTTGAAACAACAAGTCCTGCTTCTTCAAATTTTTTCAGCTGGCCTTGAATAGAAGATAGTGAAATTGCAATATCTCTTGCGAGTCTACGAGCATGTACATCTCCGTAATGAAAAAGATGGAGTAAGACGAGAGCGGCAGTTTTCGTTCCAAAAATTTTATCCAACATACATATAGCTTGACCTTAATTTTGAGTCAATTGATACATTGTGGAGGTCGCATGTCATAGACAATAATTAGCCCTACCTCAAATTTTACTCATTTCTGGAGCTTTTCAAAAACATATTAATAGGTTTTCACAAATTCAGGACGTAGAAGAGTTAATATTTTTGGAGCAATTTCCATTTCTGAATTGGATGTCATCACTCGAAGTTACGATACAATAAATCAATTTGCAGTGTGCAATTTTTTAAAGGCATTAAGAGCAAAAAATCCTAATGGAGAGAAATTGTTTTTTATTTTAGACAGAGGACCGTGCAATAAGGCCTTGTCAGTAAGAGAACTGGCGAAAGAACTAAACATAGAAATAATCTTTTTACCTCCCTATAGTCCGAATCTAAATCCAATAGAAAGATTATGGAAATTTTTTAAACGAAAAGTCTTGTACAATAAATATTACGAAAAATTTAAAGATTTTGAATCGGTTTGTTCATCGTTTTTTCGAGGTATAAGAAAATACAAACCAGAACTTACAACTTTAATTACTGATAATTTTTCAGCAGTTGGCACTTGAAAACTTAACTAGCTTCAGTATATTTACATAGTAAAAAAGCTTTTGTTGGTAATATTAGTGTTTTTCATTTTAAACTGCTGTTTTGATCAGGGAAGGTCAATTTTTATCTTGGCAGTTAACATTTAATTGATTTTTTGAGCAAGTGAAAAAAAGGATATCTATTGAATATCCCTGAATACTGGAACGAGAAGATGAGCGGTGAAAATCCAACTAACCCCAATTTATGCTCATCCTGGCCCAGATCATTGATTGAAGCTCCATTGGCTAAGGTATGGTTTTTCATACCTTAGCTTTTTTATTATGTATTTTCAAATAGTTAACTTAGGCATAAACTTTCATAACCGTTTTGCTTATGTAAATTTATTGCTTTAAATTTACATAATATGTAAATTATGTAATATTATCAAAATAAATTTACATAACAAAAATGATATGTAAGTAAAAACGACCAAGGAAATAAAATATATTTATGAAAACATTTAAAGCCGGAAATTGGACTCAACAATATGAGTATAGAAGTTTTAGACCTGAACCTATTAATCGCCCGCTTGAAATTCGTGACAACGATATTCACTATCTTCTAAATGAAGCTTCAAGATTAATAGGCGAGCTTAACGCTTATTCACGTCTTATTCCAGATGTTGATTTTTTTATCCATATGCACATAACCAAAGAAGCTACAACATCAAGTAGAATTGAGGGAACAAAAACAGAATTTGATGAGGCACTAATGGATGAATCTGAAATCTCTCCTGAAAGAAAGAATGATTGGCAAGAAGTAAGAAACTATACATTGGCCATGAATAGTGCCATTTCTGAACTAAAAAGCTTACCCCTTTCCATGAGACTATTAAAAAACACTCACTCAACTCTCCTGTCTAATGTTAGAGGAGAAAGAAAACTTCCCGGAGAGGTCAGAAGCAGTCAAAACTGGATAGGAGGATCAAACCCAAGTAATGCATTATTTGTTCCTCCACACCATGATGAATTACCTGACTTGCTCACAGACCTAGAAAAATTTCTTCACAACGATAGCTTAAAAATGAGTCCCCTAATTATGGCAGCTCTGGCTCACTATCAATTTGAAACTATTCACCCGTTTTTAGATGGAAATGGTAGGATTGGCAGATTATTGATTACTTTAATCTTAGTAGAGAAAAAACTTTTAAATAAACCTACGCTCTACCTTTCTGACTTTTTTGCTCGACACAAAGGCGCATACTATGACTCCCTCACCATGATTAGGCAAAACAGTAATATCAATCAGTGGATTAAATTTTTCTTAACTGGTGTAAAAGAAACTAGTGAGAATAGTATCAAAACTTTTGAAAAAATAATTGTTTTAAGAAGTAAGTCTGAAGATAGCATTCTTCAACTTGGTAGAAAATCTCAAAAAGCTAAACAAATGTTGCAATACTTCTATTCACACCCCATTGCAGATGCAAAAGACATTATCACATTACTAGATACATCACACCAAACAGCAATAGGACTGCTAAAGGATCTAATGGAATTAGGAATCCTAAGAGAAGTTATTGGTAGAAAAAGAAATAGACTTTTCTATTTCAAAGAATATCTGGATATTTTTGAATAAAAAAGCTGTATATGTAAGAACAAAAGCTTATGAAACTTTAAGAAACCGGTTCATTGATATTTAACCCAAAAAAAGAGACTTCAAAAAGAAGTCTTTAAAGTTGGTGCCCCTTAGTAGGCGATTATCGAACTGCTGTAATCGAAAGTTTAGCTCAAGAGGTTGATTTTTCGTTACAGTATATTGAAAATTCCTAACCTTTTAGAGGAAGTCTCGAACTATTTATCTTCAAAGACTCTTCTTCGATCAAACTCTTCACGAATCAATTTTCCATCTTCCCACGGAAAGCTCCATGGATCATTTAGCCTCACACCATTCTTTTCGTGATAGAGAGCTGCAATCTGACCATTGTTATTAAACAAGGTCATTGGTCTTGCTTTAAATATCTCATCCTGAATTGCAATATTTGGAGTAATAATCTTCCAACCATTTGAAGTAATTTTGGTGATCAGTGTTTCAAGGCAAATTGCGGCCAAGTCATTTTCATGTAAAAGAAGCATGTGCTTAGGACTTCTTTTTAACATCTCTATGGATTTTTCATCATAGTACAGCATTGTATCCCATATCATTTCACTATATGCTCGACACAAATTCTCTTTGTTAATTTTCTTACCATTGCCAATGGCCTTGTTAACTAAGTCGGCCATAAACCAGTCTTGGATATCTAAGGTA
>MEWG01000041.1:0-1872 GCA_001773295.1 candidate division WWE3 bacterium RIFOXYD1_FULL_39_9 | reverse complement strand
GATGGGCCCTCATCGCATCACGCTTTGCCACAGTATTTCCATGATGAAGCATTGGGTATCTGAACCAAGGCTTAAAGTTTAAGAATTGAACTAACAAATTATGGGCTATATCAAAATTTTTGATATAGTCCTCAACTGTAGTATTGTCGTAGTCAAGGTGCGTGTGAGTGTGATTAGCAACGAAATGACCAGCACGATCATACTGTCTCATTCGTTCGAGCCCGTCATCTTTTCCGAGATTATTAGTCACACTAAAAAAAACTGTTTGAATATTATGATTCTTTAAAATGCCGATCAGCTTCTGCGTTCTTTCTTTACCAGAATAGATCTCCATATCACCCATTGGAGCATCATCAAAAGTAAGAGCAACTTCGCCGGAGTATAAAGTTCGAGAAAAAATAACAGTAAAAATTAAGAGAACGAGTATTTTCATGTTTGAGATTCTAGTTCGAGAGCTGAATTTTGGGTATTAAAAAAACCTTGTAAGCACAAGGTTTTTTTAATTGGTGCCCGGGATAGGACAGATTAAGGGGCTAAAATCACGATAATTCTATGTCACAATAAACCACAACAAAACGCTCTGATTGCCGACAGGATCGAGCTTTTGTTAACATTGAGTCTTTGATCTATTGTTGTCTGCTTTTTCCTGTTTTAGGGGAGAGTTCCCCAAAAGTCACCCTACACAAAATTTACTATCAGAAAATAAAAAAACTTTTAGTATAGTTACGGGTACCATTCACTTTTAATACATCTGAAGGATAACACCTTACTTCCTTACCCCTCGCTTTTGACCACGCACTTCTGGCACCACAAATACTGTTCCCGGTTGATTTAATATACGGACAGGGACAGAGTCTATTATAATTTTTTATTTCATGGAAAATAATTAAAGCTACCTCTTTCTCTTTAACACTTTCAGCATTAAATAATAAATTCAGCCTCTCTACTGGACTGCGGTCATTTTATCGGAGTCCATAAATATATAATTACTTATCAAGATTTAAATCAATGTGCTTGTTGAAACTGTTGCCAATATCGATTAATTCTATCTCTTTTATCTGGGTTTTCTTTGTCTAAGACAATGCAACTACCAATAGAGCAATTGGATAGCATTAGTTTACAAAAACTCTCTCTTTTCATTTTTGTATCTTTTAGACTTTTCCCAACAATTCTAAATTGACGGCCATCAGATTTCCCATAGCAAACATGTGGAATTTTGGATGCACCGGCCATGTTTTCTTCACTAAGAACAGTGTTCTCAGTACTAATTACAAGCTCCTGCAATTTATTATCAAGCAGAGTATCGTCTCCATCTACAGTACAAAAAGCACAATCATCAGTAATCTCATTATTCTTTGTATCTGTAGGCAACCCAGAAACACGCTCATTACCTATAGGCGTATTCTCCGCAAATACTTGCAAAGCTAGTAATAGTGCGATCCCCATAATAGTTTTTTTCATTTCCTACCTCCTAACTAAATAGAAATAACATAAATTTTGCTCTATTTTTTTACAACTGTTTAACTCTTAACAAAATGTTTTCCTTAATATATTGTTTTTTCATAAAAAAGTTTTTATGTATTCTGAATGCAAATATAATGCCACTCATAATAATAATCTTGAAATGAAATATATCTGACTCAAATTTACGCTCATCTTAGCCCTGAACATTTAGCGGGTGTTACTCAAATTGTGGGCTTTGGTGGTACTTATAAAAAAAGTCACCCATTCAAATAGTAACGTTGCATGCATCAGGTAGTAAGCGCCTTTATGTTATTGATTTTTGAGCAAAAAAAAAGACTTCTTGTTGAAGTCTTTAAGTTTGGTGCCCGGGATAGGACTCGAACCTACACACCAATGGCACTAGATCCT
>MEWG01000040.1:5924-9586 GCA_001773295.1 candidate division WWE3 bacterium RIFOXYD1_FULL_39_9 | reverse complement strand
ATGCAGGGCAACGAAAGTTTTCAAATCTCGGGAAAGGTTTCCGAAGAATCCGGAATTTCCGAAGAGGACATAAAAACAATAATTGAAAAAACCGGCGCTTCAGAAAAAATCGCCAGAGAAACTTTGGAAAAAAACAAAGGCGATTTGGCTGAGACGATTCTGGAGTTGAGTTAAAAAGATTTCAGATTATTTAAACATTTTCGTCATTTAAAATATAATAAACACAATTTATCCTAAACAATTGTTAAGAAAAGTTATAAAAACCCCAATATCTTGTATGATTATGCTTCTAAAATACCAAAAAAATCCGCATGGAAGAAATAATTCAGGAAAAAATCAGCGCCGACCATCTCCTGTATGTAAGTTTGAAATACACCAAAACCTGTGATGTAATTCTGAATCTTATTCTGCGCTGGAGAAAAATGATTGAAACGAGCATTGACGAAATTCTGAAGCACGCGAAAAAAAAGAAAAAAATCTCTTCTATTCCGGGAAATCCTGCAAAAAAAATTGAGGAAATCAGAAAACTTTTCAAAAAAGACAAGAATTTCATTGAAGTGATTGACATGTATGAAATGTTCAGAAAAATTGAGGAACTGAGGAAAGAGAGAATAGGTGAATTCAGGAAAAACGTTACATTGAAAGTGATTTACAGGGGGGAAGAGATAAACATTAATCTTGAACAGCTTAAAATTTACGCGGAGAAGTTGGAAAAATTTATAAGCGCAACTAAGCATTTTCTTCTAAACTAGGAAGTTAAATTTTCCTGATATAAAATGAGGATAAAAAATAAATTTCTAAATTCGCATTCTGCAGGCAAAAAATGAAACGCGTAATTTTATATACTGACGGCGGGGCAAGGGGAAATCCTGGACCGGCTGCAATCGGCATTGTTGTTATGGATGACAAAAACGAAGTGTTGATGGAAATCGGCAAATATATTGGGGAAGGTACAAATAACGAAGCCGAGTATCACGCACTGATAGAAGGTCTAACTGCGGCACATCAAAAAGAAGCTGAGGTTGTTGATTGTTACTTGGACAGTGAGTTTGTAGTTAATCAGCTCAAAGGTGTGTACAAAGTAAAAAACGAAAGAATGCAGGTTTTATGGGAAAAGGCTAAAGCAATAGAAAAGAAGTTCAAAAAGGTTAGTTACACCCACATCGTTAGAAGCAAAAACAAAGAAGCCGACAGAATTGTAAACCAAGTATTAGATTCACTTAAATAGAGATGCCAAGACAAAGGGCAAACGAAAGAGCATGCGACAAGGCCATCAGGACCACTCTAGCCTACAGATCTATTTTTAAATATCCTTTAAGTTTTTATCAGTTAACCACGTTTTTAATTTCAGACAGATCCTTTAAGTACGACTTTTTTAAAAACGAGCTGCAGAAAATGGCAAAAAAAGGCTACATCCAAACAAAAGGTGGTAAATATTATTTAAACAGTATAAAGCCCGTGAGCTGGGAGGTCCGCAAGAAAAACGCCGAGACCCTACTTGAGAATAACCAACACATCTTTGAAATGCTAAAAATAGTCCCTTGGATAAAGTTTTTAGGAGTGACGGGATCTGTAGCGGCATTTAACGCCGACAAAACCTCGGATATAGATATATTTATAATCTCAGCCAAGAACAGATTGTGGCTCACCAGGGGATTTACCGCAATTCTACTTAAAATAGCAAAGACATATGTAAGAGTGGACGCAGAACCCGGAAAACTGTGCCCCAATTTATTTGTTGACGAGTCTGCACTTGAGTGGCCAAAAGAAAAACAGACTGTTTATACCGCACATGAAATTGCTCTAATTCATCCTATTTTTCAAAGAGAAAATACTTACTTTAAGTTTTTAGCCGCTAACGATTGGGTAAAAAAGTACCTACCGCACTTCAATTTGGAGACGGGAAACCTGCCTAAGTCAAAAACTAAGTTAAGTTTGGTGGATGGGATTGAGAATACCGCGATGAAGTTGCAGATGATGTATATGAAAAGAAAAAAGACTAAGGAAGTAACCAATAAACACATTATCCATTTCAACAAAAACGATAACGGGCCTATGATCTTAGAGCATTTTGAGAAGCTTCAAAAAGTTTAATTTGAGTATATACGAGAAAGACTCCCGATTAAGGGAGCCTTTCCATTTACAAATACTGTGAGTGTGGCGAAAGTTACATCATTCCGCCCATATCCATACCACCCATGCCGCCGCCCATTGCCGGACCTTCTTTAGGTTCGTCCTTTGGCGCTTCGGTAACTAATGCTTCGGTTGTAAGGATCATAATAGCTACTGAGACTGCATTTTGAAGTGCGGTTCTGGCTACCTTTGCAGGATCGGTAATACCGTCTGCAATCATGTCTACATAATCCATGGAGATTACATTAAATCCAAGGTTAGGATTTCCTTGATCTTTGTATCTTCTATCAAGCTCTCCAAGAACCATGCCTGCGTCCATACCGGCGTTTGAAACAATAACTCTAGTGGGTCTTTCCAATGCTGAGTACAAAATATTTGCACCAGTTTTCTCGTCACCATCTAAATTCATGTTCTTGATAACTTCTCGGACTCTTAGGAAGGTTACACCTCCGCCTGGGACTATTCCCTCTTCGACGGCTGCTTTTGTTGCATGTACAGCATCCTCAACTCTAAGTTTCTTTTCTTTTAGTTCTGACTCTGTGGCTGCTCCGACTTTGATAACGGCAACTCCGCCAGTTAATTTCGCAAGTCTTTCCTGAAGCTTTTCCTTGTCGTAATCAGAGGATGAGTTATCGTATTCGTTTTTGATTTGGTCAATTCTTACGTTGATTTCCTCTTCCTTGCCCTTACCACCAATTATTGTGGTGTTATCTTTGTCCGAAATTACTCTTTCGGCTGTTCCAAGATCATCAACTGTTGCTGAATCCAGTTTTCTACCCGTTTCTTCGCTAATAAATGTAGCGCCGGTTAAAACTGCAATGTCTTGCAACATGGCCTTTCTTCTGTCGCCAAATCCCGGTGCTTTAACAGCCAAAACATTGAAAGTTCCGCGTAATTTGTTAAGAACCAAAGTTGCTAAGGCTTCGCCGTCTACATCTTCGGCAATAATAACCAAATTTTTGGATATCTTAACGAAATTCTCTAGCATGGGTAACAAATCATTGATACTTGAAACTTTAGAATCAGTAACCAATAAGTAGGGATTTTCTATTACAGCTTCCATTCTTTCGGTGTTAGTAACAAAGTAAGATGAAGCGTAGCCCTTATCAAACTGCATACCTTCTTTGTATTCAAGTTCAATGTCAAAGCCTTTGGACTCATCTACGGTTATGACACCTCTCTCACCTACTTTTTCCATTGCATCAGCGATCAAGTTACCAATTTCTTCGTTTTGTGCTGAAATTGTGGCAACTTGGACTTTCTCTTCTTTTGTAGAGATCTGTTTAGCTAACTTCTTAATTTCTTCAGCGGCAACTGCGTAAGCCTTTTCTAGGCCTCTTCTGATGATCATAGGATTTGCACCTGCTGAAACATTCTTCAGACCGGATTCTACAAGAGCTTGAGCTAAAACAGTCGCGGTTGTCGTACCGTCTCCGGCTTTTTCATTGGTTTTGGAGGCAGCCTCTCTTACAAGTTGTGCTCCCATATTTTCAAATTTGTCCTGAAGTTCAATTTCTTTTGCTACAGTT
>MEWG01000040.1:0-5796 GCA_001773295.1 candidate division WWE3 bacterium RIFOXYD1_FULL_39_9 | reverse complement strand
TTAAATTAACCTTCTACTACTGCCAGGATATCTTCTTCTTTTACTAGAAGAAGCTCCTTGCCTTCAACTTTGATTTCAGTTCCACCCCATTTTTTGTACATAACGATATCTCCGGCTTTTACCTCCATAGGTACTCTGTCGCCATCGTCATCTCTCCTGCCGGGTCCAACCGAAATAACTTTACCTTCTTGGGGTTTTTCTTTTGCAGTGTCGGGAATTACTATTCCGGATGGAAGTAACGTTTCTTTCTCCATCGGCTCAATTAAAATAAAATCTGAAAGCGGACGTACTTTATTTATTGTAGTAGTCATATCTGTATTTATACTCCTCAATTAACTTAATATCTTTGTTTCGATAAAATTTATAGCACTCAAGTCTTCCGAGTGTCAAGATTGTTGTTTCTAGCATACTGCTCTACTTGAACAGAGTTATTCATTCTATCACACACCTAGTTTTGTTTGTTTCCTATAGGACATTTATGTTAATATCTGGGTAACTTTTCAAATAAAAACCTAAAGAGAGGAGGACAAGATGACTGATATCAATCTGGGTGAACTAATTCCGGATAGGTACGTGGATTACTATGCAGACTTTGCGGCGCGGGAAAAACTGCTGGAAGCCTTATCAACATCTAGATTTTCAGGAGATTCGCCTAGCAAACTGCGCAAATACTGTAAACTTAATCCAACATATGTTTGGATCCTGCTTACAGTTCTTAAGCGTCTTCTCGGAGAAGACCGCTTCGTCAAAAGCGTTGGCCTGCGTTTGTGGGATTCAGCACTCATTATGGTAGATGCATTACCGCTAAATGAGAGCGAGCTGCAAAATGGTTTACGGATTTTGAAGACGGTTATGATGAACATCAAATCTCCGCATGTTGAAATTGCCGAGGATGTCTACCGTAATGGTCTTTGGGAATTATACAAAGATGCATCAAGGGTAACCAACCAGAATCTCGTTCCAAAAATGCCTGCGTGGGACATGATCGGTATTGAAAAAATTCAAGTTCCGACTTTCCTGGACGAGGTTTGATCGGACTTTTGAACACAAAGAAAGGAGGATGGGAATGACCGACATAAATGGCACAAACTTGGATGAACTGATTCCGAATGAGTGCATAGACTACAATATTTTCACCAGCCCGAGAAACCAAAAGTTTTTGCTAGAACATCTAGCATCAACCAGGTTTGCCGGCCAAGAGGATGTCAGAAGGAGTCGCTACGCCAGAGTCGATATACACTATCTCTGGACGGTTCTTACGGTTCTTAAGCGGTTACTCGGGCCAGAGCGTTTCATAGAAAGTGTAGGGCTTGGCACCTGGTATCTCGTGGTCGTTGTGGTAGAAGCGTTGCCCATAACTGAAGAGGAACTGCAGCGCGCAGTTGAAATCACAAAGCAACTGTTGGTCGAGCTTGGTGCGGAAGATCTAGGCACTCCACATGTCCATCAGTACACTAGTATTGTTTTTGGCTATCTGTGGCAGTTCTACGCAGAATCGTACCGTCTTGGTCACGCTCCTGCATTGCCTGCCTGGGAAAGAATTGGGATCGACAAAGTTCAAATTCCAAAGACCTGAGTTTCTAAGATCTGACCTTTAAACACAAAGACCGGAAGTTTGTTTTCAGTGAAACACTCTTCCGGTCAGTTTTTTGTTGGACCTGAACACGAGGATTAAGGCAGAATTTCGACCTCGATCGTTTCGCGTGTCTTCTGGCCAAGTGCATCTTCGACGGCTACGCCGATGGAGTAGATTCCCAGCTCGGCGAACGTCACGAACACGTGTCCTGCATCATCATCCTCGCAAACCAGCTTAACTGGCGTCTGCTTAATGACTCCCCAGCCCAAACAAGTCATTTCGACCTTATTTGGGTTTACGAAGGCGCGGTAGGTGAAAACATAGGGAGGGCGGTAGTCCACATCCCAGTTTTCAATTTCCACCACAGCTTCAATGTGGCAGGGGGTGCCGGCGGTGCAGGGTTCTGGTGCATTGACTGTCATCGAGAGCGCGGCGGCTGCGAGAGCGGGAGCCACGAACAACGACAGTGCCAAAGTGACCAGAACTACAGTGCCTACGAACTTTTTCTTCATATTGATCTCCTTCGAACATGAATGGTGAATAGTGCCTGTATTATAGGCTATTTTAGCTATTTATGCAACCTATAGTGTATTGAGGAGGCCGGGTGGTTAAAAAACTGTGCTACTTAAACCTTGCGTAAACCCTCTGCTTACCGTCTCCTAAAGTTTCCTGTTTATAAATCTCAACTTCTCCTAATTCGCTGGTATTAGTTACATGCGGACCGCCACACAATTCTTTGCTAAGTGCCCGTTCAAGACTTTCGCCGATATAATAGACCTTCACTTCGTCGGGATACGTTTCCCCTACAAGATACAAAGCACCGCTCTTAACTGCTTCGGCTTTTGGCATCATTACATAATTTACCGGATATTTTTGCGCAACTGACTCAGAAATGAATTTCTCTACACGGGAAATCTCTTCTTCGGTTAGTTTTTTATTATGTACGAAATCAAATCTTAATCTCTCACCGGTAATATTGCTTCCTATTTGTCTCACGTGGTCTCCCAAAATGTTTTTTAGCGCCCTTTGTAGTAAGTGAGTTGTTGTGTGGTATTTAACTACAGTCTCGCTATTGTCGGCTAATCCGCCTTTGAATTTTTGTTCTGAACCTGATCGGGACTGTTCTTTGTGTTGTTCAAATTTTTTGGGAAATTTCTCGTCAAAATCGGCTAGATCGAGGTTAATCCCACGATCTTTCAAGTCTTCCAGAAAAAACTCAACTGGGTAACCTTGCGACTGAAAAACATCAAACGCTATCTGGACCGCATCGTCCGTAGTAAGAAGTTTCTTGGCTGCGCCTCCGACATCTCCGTACTCCACCAGTTTCTTTTCAACTTCACTGGAGCCCTTTACCAATGTCTTCAAAAACTTCACCTCTTCCATCTCAAAAATGTTCTGTATCTCATCCTTTTTAGCAGTTAACTCCGGATACAGCCAAGACATAGTTTCTGTAACTACACCTACCAGCTTTACAGATAAATCTTTTTCAAAACCTAACTTCCTGCCGGCTCTTACCATTCGTCTGATGAGTCTGCGCAAAACATAACCTTGATCTTTGTTGCTAGGTCTTACCCCATCCATTGCCAGAAGCACAGAAGCTCTCATGTGATCGGCCAACACTCTCATCGCTACGGTAATTTCTTCATTTTCATGGTACTTCTTCCCTGTAACTTCCTGAGCTTTTTCAATAATCGGCCAAAAGCTGTCGGTTTCAAAAATATCGTTTTTACCCTGAACAACCATGGCTATTCTCTCCAATCCACCGCCAAAATCCACATTTTTCTGCGGTAACTCTTCCCAACCGGTCTCAGTTTTTCGGTATTGCATAAAAACCGAATTACCAATCTCAATAAATTCGTCCTCATTAACAATAGGGTCCTTCCCTTCGGGGGAACCTTCGCCTAAGTAATAATGAACTTCGCTATCAGGTCCGCCCAGCTCGCCTACAGCATCGCCTCTTTGCCACCAATTGTCTTCTTTAGGTCTTGGGAAAATTCTTACACCTTCCTTGGCTTCAATTCCGTATTTCTTAAAAATGTCCTGCAGAATTCTAATAGCTTCCTCGTCTTTTGGTGCGTCTACATCTCCTTGAAAAACCGTGGCAATCAGTTTGTGAGGATCAAGCCCAACTACTTCCACTAAAAATTCGTATGCCCAAGGAAGTTGTTCATTTTTGAAATAGTCACCTAAACTCCAGTTACCTATCATATGAAAAGCTACCGTATGCGTTCTATCGCCTACTTCGTCCAAGTCTGTTGCAAACCGACATGCGCGTTGAACATTAACTAATCTTTTTCCAAGCGGATGTGGTTCTCCCGATAAATAAGGCACTAACGGGAACATTCCGCTGTTTACAAATAGAAGGGTGGCATCACCTTCAGGAATTAGGGATACGTTAGGAACTTGTTTGTGATCTTTATTTTTATAAAATGCTAAATATTTTTCCAGGATCTGCTGCGTAGTCATGCTGATATTATAAGTATATACAAGGGTTTTACAAGATGAATTCCCGTAAAGATAACTTGGAGGCCTGGAGGGGAATCGAACCCCTGATAAGGGTTTTGCAGACCCTTGCCTTACCACTTGGCGACCAGGCCAGATGTCGCTAAATATCCTCTAAACATTAGAAAAGATCAAGCGGACAATTGATATTCTACCATCAACGTGATACCTTATGTACTATCGGAATGCCAATTTCAACCATATCAAACAATCCTAATAAGCTCTCGAATGTAATTTTATACGTGTTGGCGATTGCCGGCATTATTATGGTCATTTACTTTGGAAGCGAAGTCTTGAAGAATCTAGATAATCTAAAAGGCAAAGCTGCATTAACAGTTGAAGTTCTATACGGGGATGCCGAAGTTTTAATAAATGGCAACAAAGAAGGTCCGACACCTTTTAACTCAAAAGATATTACGCCCGGTGAAAACAAAGTTACAATTACAGCCGGCGACAGAACATACGAAACCACAATTGATTTCATTGCTAACGATAAAAAATATATCCACAATGTAGGCATTTTTAGAGATTTAGGAACATCAGATACGTTTTCATCCGGCCAAGTTTTCTGGTTTGAAAAAGGTAATTCGGGTAACGTGCTTAGAATACTTTCTGAACCGTCAGATGCTCGTGTATTTATTGATAACTCGGAAGTTGGTAAATCCCCTTATTCATCTGACAAACTTTCAGACGGAGAATATGATCTCCGTGTAGAAATGGCCGGTTATGAATCGCAAACCGCACGAATTAATATTAAAAAAGGCTACACACTAAACATCTCACTCAAACTATTCCCGGTCCCTGTCCCTTCCAAAGCCGTTGCTTTTGAAGGCAATGAGGGATTCTTTGATCTTTCATCTGATAACAGTAGCGTTGTATCGGATACACAAAATTGGGCAAAAGCCGTAGTTTATTGGAATAAGACCCGCGGAATTAATATTGCGAATCTTGGAGTAAACAAAGAACTTCTTTTTGATTATTTAATAGACTATAAAGGCAACGTTTACGATCAGGATGGAATTCAAGTGACAAATAAAGAAGACTACAAGAAATTTGCAGAGGCCGATAAAGGCGCGTATTTGGGCAGAACATCCGATGGTTTGGGTTTGACTCAAGAAGCTAAAGCTTCACTACTTGAACTGGAAACTACTTCCGGCTTAGGTGGCAAGAAAGCGACTGTAGTAGAAACAGGCACAGGCTGGCTAAGAGTCAGAGACGCGGCCGGATTAAACGGTGTTGAAATAGCACGTGTAACCGTTGGGCAGGAATATCTCGTGCTGGAAGAAACTACCGGTTGGGTAAAGATTAAAGTTTCGGATACAGTACAAGGCTGGGTTTCCTCTGATTACGTAAAAGTAGAAGGCAATTAATTATCACTTCTTTATTTATCTAAAGTTCTCGTGCCATTCCAGTAAATCCGGACGTAGCTGCTGAACTCTTGCTTTACTTTCCTCGTACTGCTTTTCAAGACCGAGACGCTTCTCATATTTTGCGATCAATGTAAAAACTCCAACATCATTTGGAAAAGCTAATTTTGTTTTTTCAAAAAAATTTGCAGCCTCTGATAAAAATGCCTCGTCGATATTTTCTTTGCTTCCGGGTTGAGTAAGATCTTCGGCCGCCAAAAAGTAATATAACGGAACAGAATTTCTAATTGTAACCAGATTCTTCGGATTTAACTTGTAAGCTTTTTTAAGATCTTCCAATGCGGCAGTTTT
>MEWG01000039.1:38609-43563 GCA_001773295.1 candidate division WWE3 bacterium RIFOXYD1_FULL_39_9 | reverse complement strand
CGGGACCATCACCATCAGATCTACACCAAAGGGTATACGAAACTGATTTTGACCCATTTCTTCCTCCTTTCTTATAGTATGTTGCGAGTTTATAATTTGTAAATTCATTAGTCAAATATCAGATAGGAATATAAGAGTAACAACGGTAAAAAAGCATGTTACAGTTTAGGGCATTATTTCTGGTGGACCGTAGACGCGCTTCGCGCTTAGTACGTATCCTACCAAGTTCTAGCTCACTTTGTTCGCAAGATCTTGGTGGACCGTACCGGAATGTGGCTTACGCCACTGAGGACGAACCCACTTCGTAGATCCATCCTTGTCAGTCAACACAAACTTCGCTGTGGACTGACCACATCGAAATTTCTGGTGGACCGTACCGGAATCGAACCGGTGATCTCTGCAATGCGAATGCAGCGCTCTACCAACTGAGCTAACGGCCCATAACTACTCTACTTCTAAAGCAATTTATATACTATACCAAAAACAAAACTGGCGGGAATATCAACTAAGATTTTGATGATTCCCGCCGATTGCATCTATGCGCAAAGTAAGCCCCGAATCCAGTTTGTCAGATCGCCTATTTGCTCATTGCTAAAATTGCAAATTGAGCTGAGCTGAGCTGCCAATGAAAAGTCTGCATTAGTGATATATCCGGGCGTTCTTCACGAAGAAACGTCACACCAAGTGTGAGTAAAATGGGATGGCTTGATGAAGTTAAAACATCAAAATTGAGATCTCCTTCACTTTCTTTCAGTTCTATGTCCCACTTGTCGATCGTCACGTTTGCTATGACTACCATATGTTTCTCTTTCCAGATTATTCTTGTTAGATGTGTGCATCGCAGCACTTATGCCCTATAGCGTCAAAACCCACCTAAGAGCTTTAATAGCGTCAGGCTGGTGATAAATCCGACCAAAAACATAATTTGGACATTCAACGCTATCCATAATACTACGGCGAGACAGTCCAAAATGACTGGGGGTACATTTTTCATACCTAAATCGCTCAGATAGTATATATACGAATAGCCTACATGGTAAAAAAGCGTCGCTAGCAAGAACACCACCGGCCATCTTCCCTCGCGAAAAAGGAAACTTATTGTGTATCCGCCTAGTATACCTCCGAGGATTCCAAGCAGCGACATTCTCGAAAATCGCATGGTACGATCGCCCGCGTTACTGGCAAATTCATCTATTGCCCGACGGAACCAAAATGGCCATGAGTAAAGTAGACTTTCTCTCATCATGTGTCTGCTCCTTTCCAAGATTTTTTTGATGAAAATATAGTATCATCGCGAACCTATAGCGTCAAAGCGCTAGGTGCAGTTTGAACTGAATGTACAAATGGAGTAAACTTCAAAAAAATCAAGACGCAGAAGCTAAATCGTCAAAAACCAAACCAAGACTAAAACGAAAGGAGAAATCATGTCAGTTTTATGGGCTTACATTCGTTGTATGGCCACATGTTGGCTCGAGCATAAAGGATGTGGTGGACACTGTATCAGTCCGCTTTTCCCGACCGGTCGGCATGCGCCTGGCCCCCATCGTTGTAACAAGTGCCATCAGAAATTCCACGATTTGTAGCACAGAACAAACACACAGGCCGCGCCAGATATCGTTCAGCCAAAATAAGCCGTGAGGTAGGAAATAAAAAATCCAACTTCACGGTCTTTTATATTGTCTCACTGAAAAATCAACAAGAATTATAGCAAACAGATACAAAATGGGCGGGAGTTACAACAAAATGCTGCAATGTCCCGCCCAATTTTTCCATAATTCTCACAAAGATTCTTGATCTCCTTGAGAATCTGCCTTCGTCAGGAGCTGTTCACGAATCCAGTCACAAAGCCCGTTTATCTGGGGAGTCGTCAGCCTACAGATTTTTCTGACGGTCCAACCAAACTCTGCCATCTTTTCGGGATTGCAATGGTGTTTCTTCAGAAAGTCGACGGGCAATGTGATGAAGAACGGCCATTCTTTTAGGTGAACAATCGGTATCTCATCGTCCAATCCTGACAGTACCACTTCCCAGTCACCAACTTTGGCTTTGACAACAGTGTCGGTCATTCTCACTCTCCTTTCGTTTATTACTTTACAGGTTCGGCAGGCCTGAAAAAGCTCAAAAATTCATCGAACTTCTCCTGACCCATATCACAGATTACCGCTACATCGATTGTAAGCGACTCGTTCTCCATCAAAGCCCACTTTAGTTCCTCAGGTAAGGTGATTACCCTGGACGGACCGGATGTGCAGTATATCTCTGCAGTCACTTTATTCATGATGGCGCCGTTAAAGTTGGAGCTGTCGTCAATTTGGATGTACCTGACAACACTGTCGACAGTCAGACTAAAGGGAATAGAGACTGTTGGTTCTCCTACATCGGTTCCGCATGCAATCATGATCACTGTGCAAAGAACCAGAAGCACTGACAAGGAAAAGATTATCTTTGTTCTCATTAGAGCCCTCCTTCTTTATTTGTTGATTATTTTCTTTGGAATGTTGTTAGCAGTATAAACAGGCGCACAAATGAAGTCAAACTACAGGCTATTCTATTTAACTTTTGGGCTAATCAATCTTTTGGTGCACCTAGATGTCGTTGGTTGGAACTCGCTAATCGACAACTTACTGCAAATCTCAGCTAAAATATCGGTATAAAAAATGAACTCATACCGAATGGTGAATTTCAGTATGAGTCCATAGATCAGAATTGTTAATCTCGCTTGATGTGTGGATAGCCACGCCAACTTTTGAGATATGCGAATAACGAACCGAAAAGTGGTGCAAGACCAAGCATGGACAGCCCGATAGCGAGTCCCCACGCATTTGCGTAGAACCAAAGAGCAAATCCCATACCAACACCTGCAACCGCCCAAAGGATATAACCGACGAGGGTGCGAACATTCAAAAGCAGAAACTCATACAGCTGATCTCTGTAATGTTTCCGATCGAGAATTATATATGGGTACCCTGGTGGATCAATAAGCCGGTCATCCTGATCCAATGCGCTAATTCGACCTTTGAACATAGTGCCTCCTAACATAGTGTGTTTTTTGGTGAGTATTTTTGGATAGCTGAGTTATACCCTAAAAGAGCATTTAGAGCAACCTGTAGTCTTTGGTGCACCCGGAGGGACTAGGTCACCGGTTCGTGTCTGCTGACACGCCCGTCGACCCCGGCTCGGCACCGTCGTGCCTGCGCCATTCGAGTCCTTGATATATCAAGCAAATTTCGCAAGTACCTCCGGCACTTCCGAAATTTACTGGTGCACCCGGAGGGACTCGAACCCCCGACTTCAGCGTCCGCAACGCTGCGTTCTATCCTCTGAACTACGGGTGCTTAAAAAGTAAGATCTATTGGATAGAGTAAGTTTTTATGTGAAAAAAAGCAAATTTTGCACGCCGGCATTCAGCAAATCGCCGTTCGCCTATGAGCTAAATTTATCAAGAACCGACTGGTATGTTTTATCCATAAAGGATTGCGGCGGCGTCTCAAGGTAGTGCACTCTCGACATAAATATTTCCTTCAATTTGTCGGTATCGGAAGGAATAATAGTTAAAAACAGTCTGTTTGGAACTCCAACGGCCATCTCAAGAACCATTGAATGGTGACCATCTTCAGTAGTAAAGAAGAATCTGCTTATTTCCGGCCAATAGTATTGCTGGCCATCCAAAGATACGCCGTGCGAACTCACCTCATATTTTATGGCTTCGGGAGGTGTTTTGGATAAAACGTAGGTTACAAAAATTAAACTGGCAATAACAAAGATCAAGAAAAATTCCTGCAAAATTACTAAGATTAGCGCCACGACAATTCCGATAATCATAAAGGTTCTGCTAAGTTTGCTATTAAAACCGGTTCTGACAGGACGCGATAGTGCCTCCCATGTTATATAAGTTTCTTTGGGTCCAAGTGTTTCAGGGTCGAATGCTGAGGGAATCTGTCTTTCGGCTGACAGAGTACCTGCTTGCCTGGATGCTGTAATTCCTAACAAATCTGTTATCTGCTGAAGTTTTATCATATGCTCTTATTATTAATTATATTTCCCAAAATGGCAATTACTGCAAATTCTACTGGTTCTCGATATAATGCTTAGGAACATGCTAAAAACCTATAACAAAAAATCTGACATATCCTACTCTATCGGAGTGGCACCGACTATTGAGCTTCTTGAGCACAGACCTGAAGAAGTCATGAAGGTCTTAATTAACCCCAAAGGTTCGCAAAACACCGGTCTAGAAAAGATCATAAAACTATGTGCGGAACTAAATACACCTGTGGAAGAAAATCAGAAGTTGATAGAAAAACTTTCCCAAAGTGAAAATACATATGCACTGGCATCTTTTAGAAAATACTCAACGGAACTTAACCGTACGGGAAATCATGTTGTACTGGTAAACCCAAGTGATATGGGAAATATTGGAACAATTTGTAGAACCATGCTGGCTTTTGATTTTACAGAACTCGCAATAATTAAACCTGCTGTAGATTTTTTTGATCCAAAGGTTGTCCGGGCTTCAATGGGGGCGATATTCAGCTTAAACTTTGAATATTTCGATTCTTTTGAGGATTATCAGAAAAAATTTGGCCATAACATTTATACATTTATAGGCGACGGCAAAACTCAATTAGATAAAGTTACATTTAACAAGCCTTACTCTTTAGTTTTTGGAAATGAAGGAGAAGGTTTAACAAAAGATTATAAAGAATTGGGGGAAAGTGTAAGAATCCCACAAAGCTCAAAGGTAGATTCATTTAATCTTTCGATTGCTGTTGGCATCTCACTTTACGAGGCTTGGAGAAATTAACCGTGTTTGAAAAGTTTAAAAACTACTTTTTCTTAATTCTCACTTTAATCATTATGTTCCTTGGCATAGAGCGCCGGCTGTACATTAGTTTCTTCATTAACGAAACATCTGGCGGAGATTTTGAAACACACATGCGCGCCGTCGACGAGT
>MEWG01000039.1:32048-38598 GCA_001773295.1 candidate division WWE3 bacterium RIFOXYD1_FULL_39_9 | reverse complement strand
ACCAACCCTTACATCTGGACTGTAGAAAGCTACAAAAATTTGGAATCTGACCCCGGTAACAAAGGTTACGCGTATCTTCCAGGAATTCTATACATGAATACCTTTCTATTCTTAATCCATCTGGCTGTGCGGTTTAATTTGGGCTTTAATATACCGCTGCATATTTACATTACGATGCCTGGAATAATTGCTACAACATTAATTGGGTGGTTCTTCATAAAGAATTTTTACAAGGTAAATAATTTGGCAATGTTATTTACAACAGCGCTTTGGTTTTTTAATCCATACTTTTATCTAAAAGATGACATCGAAGGGTACGACACAATTGTAATTTGCTTACTCCTTTGGGCTTTCTACTATCTGGAAAAAGATGACGTGATCAGCAGTTTCCTGTTTTCCCTTTCGGTTATTTTCAAAACATTTCCGCTAATTACAATCTTTATATTTCTGCTCAAGGCTAAAGATAAAAAAACTTTTATAATTACCGGAATTCTGATGTTTCTGTTAGTTAGTTTGCCGTTTTTTAGAAGTCTTGACGATTTTCTAATATACATTCAAGGAGCTTTATTGGTTCACGGAGACAGGTTTATTCAAGGCAGGCCGTACCTTTACTATATTAGCTACTACATGAAAATCGAGTTTTTCAGAATTGTTCCTTTCAAGTTTTACTCAATTTCGGCAATAGTTTCCGGCTGGATTGCTTCAATCGGACTTTACTTTATTAAATTCTTCAAAGATAAATACGTTTTGTCTGCAATACCATTTATTACGTTTTATATTCTTACACCGGTCTTAAATAAAACCTACATTATTTGGGGAATACCGTTTTTCCTTATGTCAGCTTATACGCTGTTTAGCAAGAAATATCGGTTTATGTTTTACCTTCTAAATATTGGATATTGGGTTTTTGAATATTGGTACTTAGCTCAATGGCGTGACGGTTTTCATATCTGGCATCCGATTTTGTAACTTTGCCTGCTATCAAGTGGAATCACTGCAGCACCTATAGTATTTTGCGCGCGGACTGAATGATGCTATAATGGCTCAATCGCGCCAAATAATCATAATGATAAAGGAGAGATTTGTATGGAAATTACAAAGAAAGACAAGATCGGCATGGCGGGATGCGCTTTGTTAATTGCCGTAACGGCAATTTTTGCGTATCCCTGGCTGGCAATTGTGCAGAAAGTGCCTCTGTACGGAATCCTTTTCTTCGGATTTGTTCTCTTGTGGACTTCCGTTGGATTCCTACGTTGGTTTATTCCGGGGATTTTGGTAGGTTTCACACTGTGCGCAATGTGTGTAATCTCATGGGTATCGGGAGCAGTGCTGCACTTCAGCTTTAATGAGTCGGTAGCTACGGCTTCAATTATAACCACTCTGCTTCTGCTGTTGCTTGTTATCAAAGCGGTCAGAGAAATGTAATTGTACGAGAGCTTCGTTACGCCAAAGGTTTGACCCCAAGACATACCTTTGGCGTTTCGTTTTTAAATGAGATTTTAAATAAGGATTTACTTGGCTTTTTCTTTTTGTTTATCAAAAGCAGCTTCAAGTGCGTTAGAGAGCATAAGCGCGACACGTGCATTGTTCATTGCAAAAAGGTACATCTCGCGCGATTTAAAAGTTCTGTCCCCTATATTTATTTCTTGATCTAACCAAGCGTCAATTAAAATACCTAACTCTTCTTCGGATAAATGTTTTGGGATCGGACCTTTTTCTACTTCCAACAATGGCTGCCCTGTACGATTAGCCTCGGATATTCGTGCAAAGTCTCTCCCCGGCGTTTCTGTTTCGTCTCCTGAAGCTATTCCAAAAGCCGGAATTGCACTTTCACTCCTCAGAAGTTTAAAAGCGCCGCCTTGCAAACCTGTTGGAATTCCATTTGTATACACCATCTCAATAATCCTTTTATTATCAGGAGAAGTAACTTCCATCCCACCTAATAATCCTTTCATCCCTCTTGGAAACGTGTAAATCTCTGTTTCAACACCCTCTTCGTTTAAGCGGTGTAAAAGGGCGTCAAACATTACTTGCGGATCGCCGTTTTTTGCAGCCTCTGCGACATTCTTCTTATACTCTATGAGAGCTTTTGCCATTTCTACAATATTTGCTTGTGCAATGTTTGAAAGAAAATTCACGGGCTTTTCCATGTCAAAACCAACGGCCCGCAAATGAATATCGTGCTCTTTGGCCCACTCCAAAATTTGATCGGTTTTCAAAGTTGTTTCTTTGATATTAGTTTTATTCGTCCAATATCCTTCGGCATCTTCAACAACTACCCAGGCAACAACGGGTACTTTCTTTTCATTTAAATAGCGGATAGCCTCTGCTGTTGATTCGTCCAGAGTCGACATACAAATAGAAACTGCTTCGTTTTTATCAGCCATGTAGTCACCTATTTCCCATTCTTTACCTGACTCATCTGTAAATTTGGACTTAAACATCTTTAGAAGCGCGCTTCCACGATCCTGCCCTTCTAAATTTTCCGGAGGATATTCGATATAAAAACAGGGTTCAACCAAATTCTTCATCACTTCCAGAATTTCTTTATTTTCAAAAATAGCACCTTCTTCACCTCTTGCAGCTTCGGCTCTGATTGTGGTTACTTTACCTTTATCAATAGCTTCGTTGATTAACAATGCTTCGTTGATAATCCACTCTGGTACAGGCTCGTCCTGCGGGACTTCGTATGCGGGATCTCTTTGTTGAAATTCTGAGGACATTTGAATAAATTATAACAGTATTATCACGAAAGGAACGCGACACACTATAAATAAATTTATTAACACTGCCTGAATGAAAAACAAGTGCGCCCTCCAGTTCTTTGCAGAAAAAGAGGGCGCCATTTATATGCACGACTTCCGGTTAGTTCTTTGAATCGGGCAGAAAAACTAATAAAACCGTGATCAAGCTGGTAAACAGTATCCTAGTGGACTTATCTAACATCCAATCTGTACCCGACCAGGCGCCGCCGATGAGGAAAAGGAAATCGACAGCGGCAATGATCGCCCAAACAGTCCCGACAGCTCTGCGGGTTTTATCCCCGAGCAGGGTGCCAACAACTGTCAGGATTGCTAATACAAGCTGCACGATTCTATAGAGATCGGGACTCTGTCCGATGGAAAGACTTTTTCCAATCTGAAAGAGCAGAATAACGCCTACCCCGCCCCAGATCGTAACTGCTCCGCCAATACCAAATAGACGCAATTTTTCACTCGCATTCATTCGTTCATCTCCTTTTTGGTGGTTGTGCTTTTTTGCACGGTTGTAACAAGGCTTATATGCCCCACAGTGTACTATGGGAAAAACCCTCGGTCAAACCAATAAAAAGTGACGGTTCAGCAAACCGCGGTTGTGAGAATAACCCGTTCTACGTATGTTGACGGATTTTACTTCCAGTACCCGATTTTGTAGGGCCGTGCAGAAGCAACCAAAATCCACAACTCGCTAATAATAAAAATCCTAGAATGTAATTAGCTAAAAAACAAATCACCGGAACACACAAAATAATTGACGTTACTATCAAGTGCTTCGCCGGCAATACGTTAGCTGCTCTATCTTTATAATCTGCGAAGATATTCTTAGCGTATAAACCCAAAAGTAGAAGTACCGGAATTACCAATATCAACAGATCCGTATATTTTGTGTGAAAATTCAGAACCAAACTAAAAATTACCGCTGCGGAGATCGCTTCATGCACATTACCCAAATATACTTTTTTGTTTATTAATATCAAAGCTGACAGATACAAAACCAACTGCAAGATAAAAATCAGAGTAAACGTGCTTTTATACCCAAATATTGGGTCCAAGAACAATGCGATGGAATAAACATTGTAGCCCTGATACATCTCCATTTGTACCAAATTCCTGTCCCTGTTATTCAAAAACTGCAAATAATCCTGGTATACGTACGGGCCGTATAAAACAAGGTTCGTAATAAGTATCACCAAAAAGGTTGAAGCAAAGCCTAACAAATATTTAATTCGAGAATCCCAAGATCTGACTACAAAAAACAGCAACGGTGCAAATAGCAAATACTGTGGTTTTAAAAATAGCGCTCCGGCAAATAATCCAGACACAAATGGATTTTTAATATTCAAAATCGCAAACGCAAAAATCAAAAAAATTATTACGGTTACTTGGCTGTGCCAGATAGCCGACGCGACTGGGATATAGAAAATAAGTGCAGATGTAACTATATTGTTTATTTTCAATTTTTGGCAAAGAAGATGCACAGTAAAACCAATTAACAAGGTATTTAGAACAACCAGCAGATTGTAAAAGTCTTCAAAACTCAAAAACGTAAATGGTGCAAAAAACAGAACAACTGCAGGGAGATTTATAAAGTAAGTAGCAGGCTGTATTCTTCCAACCAACTCTTGGTGAAGCTTATCCTGAAATTCACGGTTATAAATATTACTAATTTGTCCTGAAGCTAGAAGCTTACCTGCAACATAGTAAACTCTTGCATCTGTTTGATACAAATCTGCAGTAGAATGCAAAAGCACATAGGCCGATATGACGGCCAATGAAATAAAAAAGATACCGTTGAGGATCAATTGACGAGGTGTAAGTCTATCCAGGAATTTAAACATGTGGGTTAATTATATAGTTATTTGGCGGAGGGTATGGGATGCACTTGGAACTTTTTTCTCAATTAATAAAGATTTTAATAACCCTGTAATAAGCTCAAGGTTTCCCCGCAGTCAAAACAGTAAAAAACATAAATCATCCCTACATCTCCAAACATATATTCTTGATCTGGGGATAATGCATTAACTGAGTTGGGATTAAGTCCTGACTGATGTTCCACTGAATCAATCTGTGCGATAAAACTCATTTTTTTATTACAACTAGGGCAAATAGGGGTTTCATCATTTTGTATCCAATCCGGATTACCTCCCAATTTAGTTCTCATTCCTAAATTATCTGGATAAGTTCCTGCAACTGATTCCTTTGAATCGGATTTTTCTAATGCTACCTTATACTGTTTTAAAATTCTTGGCATAAGCTATTTTAACATGGCGGAGGGTATGGGATTCGAACCCATGCACGACTTTAACATCGTGACGGTTTAGCAAACCGCTGCCGTGGACCACTTGGCTAACCCTCCCTACAGTGATTCATTATAATATGAACCTGTGTTTATTGCTATGTGACAGGCCAAACTAAAGCTTTTTACTCAAGGCAAAGCATTTTACATCTTTTGCGCCATACTTATAAAGGACTTTCGACGCTTCAAGCAAAGTTGCGCCAGAAGTACATATGTCGTCTACTAATAGAAATTTCTGGTCTGCGACAAGATTTTTCTGGGATTTCTCCACTTCAAAAACGCCGGATACGTTGGCAAATCGTTCTTTTCTTGTATTTGAATATTGTGCTATGGAGTCCGTAATTCTTTTGAGAAGACCGAGTTTTACCTTATTCCCGTTTCTTTTGCTTATTACTTTTACTATGGTTTCGACCTGGTTAAACCCGCGATCTTTTAGCCTGATTGCTGACACCGGGATTGGAATAACTACATAGCTGGTGAATTTACTCAACTCCTCTTTGCATAGTTCAGCTGCCAATTCAGTAATTATTTTTAGTCCCAAGAATTCTTTGGATTTGTATTTTGATCGCTTTATGACTGCCCTGACAAGTGAGGTGTATTCGAATGCAGAGTAAAGTTGTGAGGGAGTGCCGGAACTACGACACCTAGAATGAGTTATTCCGTTCTCGGACTCCTTGCCGCAGACAACACAATATTCCTCGGATAGCGTCTTCATTTTGGCTAAACACGTGCTACAGATGTACCTGCCCATCACGGAACAAAACATACACTTTGGAATAAAAATTAGATCTAAAAAACTATCCATATGTTATCCACAAAACAAATACAGCTGTTACTACGGCGTAAAGTGACAATGATGCCTATAGTAGTATGTACGTGTTGTCCCATAGTTATATATGCTTGGGGGATGGATAACAATAGAGTCAGCTCTATTAATAATTGAAATTGTTTTATTTTTGTTGGAGAAAGATTTGGCAGGAATCAATTGAGGGTTAACTCAGATTGGTTCCTGCCGGAGAAGAATTACACTTTCCCTAACCTACTAGCAATTTGGACAACTGTTACCACTGGACACTCTAACCTTGCAGGCACCGCAAATTGTCCGGCGGCACTTTGGGCAACCGTTGGCAAAGGGGAAACCGGGGGTCTCCTTTTCTTTACCGCAGTGTCCGCATACCTGCCCGTCATTCGTTGGTGTCCAATGGGCCGCTGTAAGAGCCATAGGGATGGCTACAATCGCGGTAAGTACGGTTACTAATCGAGCTTTCGACAACATTTCAATCCTCCGTCTGTAGATTTGTCCCTTATTTTTATATTTTTAAGGGTTTGGTGGGAAAAGTGGTGATAGTATACACAATTCTGTCAAAAACGTAAACGCGCCACTTCGGCTTAAACCGCTAACTATCTATTTAAATTAAATTTTGAAAAACATTCAGATTTGATTTCTGGCGGAGATGGCGGGAGTCGAACCCACGTCCTGAAAATACCGCATATA
>MEWG01000039.1:27887-32004 GCA_001773295.1 candidate division WWE3 bacterium RIFOXYD1_FULL_39_9 | reverse complement strand
ACAATCAGACTATCCCTATAAGCAGCCTCATCCCGGTTTTATTAGACTCTAAAGCCCTTTCCGGGCAAACGGTTTAGAATCTGCAGACTAACTAAGTTAGGCTGCTACACTAGCGTAAGCGGGAACCGCTACACCAGCGTATGCGAAGTCATTATCTTCGGCATTTATATTTTTGCTGTATTTTGCGAAGCACAGCACTCCGGCTTGCTCTTATAATTAGTGAATTTCAGTCAAATCCTGGGCATCTCCATTTTTAAATGTACAATTGGTTCATTGTATCTCGCTACGCTCGATGCACTGAGTACAGTGTAGCAAAGAAAACCCGAAAACTCAAATGTCAGATGCCTGTCTAAAGTCTTTAGAAGCAACTTCCAAGTCCTTCTTAATCTGCTTCTCTTTTGCTGTTTGTTTCATCTCAAACTCCTTTTTACCTTTTACAACCGCAAACTCCAGTTTAATTAGATTTTTGTTCATAACTAAAGCTAGCGGAACAGCGGTTTTACCCTTCTGATCAAGCTCTTTTCTTATTTCCTCAATTTCGCGGGCGTTTAACAACAGCTCTCTGTTTCTTTTGGCATCACCAAGGCCTGTGAGCTGACTCTTCTTGGAATATTCACCAATATGTAAATTAACTATATAAGGAATGTTTTTTAATATTTGAATATAAGAACCTTCGAAGCTTACTTTTTGCTCACGAATTGCTTTGACCTCGTAACCTCTTAGAACAATACCTGCAACGTACTTTTCCACTAAAGTATGATCGTGAAGTGCTTTTCTGTTTTTTGCCAATAGTAATGACATATATGTCAACATTATTGGCAAATTTTCCAATATATGCAAATCTTCTAAAGGACACCGTTTCGATGCTATAATTTCAATTGAAATGGCGAGTTGGAAATATTCCAAAAAAAATCTTTTTAGGTCTCTGTTATTTTCACTTTTAACAAGTTTATTAAGTGCTGGAACGTTTACTGTTTTTGCCCAAGACTCAAACACGCTGGGCGGACCACCGGATTGGTGCCCACCTCCAGAACATCCCGGACTGGCTTCCATCTGCGGTGTTGTTAGAAGTGCTCAACTAGAACCCGACGGCAATGGTAATTACATGCCAAACCTCGAAAAACAAGGGATAACTGTAGCTGTGTATGAAGAAAATCCTCTCTCGCCCACAGGTAAAATAAGTGACGATGGCGTGGGTGCGGAAGGAGCTTTAACAAATCTTTTTGCCTCTACCTCTACAAACAGCATGGGGAGATATCACCTTGTCATGAGAAAATCTACCCCACCTATGGTAAGAGTTCATCTAATCTTTTTGTGTGGTGAAGATGTTGTTGGTCACAAAGAGTTAGATTCGTGGCATGACTATTGGGAAGTAAACGAACAAGTAAACTGCAGAGGCGACGCCGAATATGAAACGCCGGGATTTCCTCAAAATTATGTTGACAGGGCCAGTTTTCTGGGTTGTTTTAATGATCCGGCAGCCGACACTCCGACCGGACTTTCAAAAAACGAACAACCAACCGTAAACAATATCGCCCGAGAAGAGAACTACGACCACAGATTTAACAGAAACAATATTGAATTTACACATCCGTTTTCATGGATAATCCCTAATGTCGGATTTCAGAGCCCCGGCGGTTTGTGGGAACCTGACTGTCTGTTAAGGGAGGATAAATATATCTGCAACGCAGGAGCATCAGAAAACATAATTCCATGCAACTGGGATAATGCGCAGACACAAATTTCCGGCGGCGTATCTCCAATTTATTACGGCAACGGTACTTTGGATGGCACTCTGTGCAACGACGGCACTACCGCAATGCAGGATTCCGATCATCCCGACTATGTAACCCGACCTTTCTTCTTGTTTATTCCTAAGGTTGGAGAAACTGAAGAAGGCTATAGAAGAATAGACCTCCGCGTTAATTTAGAAAACTATATCGAAGATCCCCTAACTCCACTTCAATGGATGTGTAAATTTTGGGGGTGTACAGCAGGTGCTCCTAATGCAGGACCCCTGGTCTTCCTTAGGAAATTTATGCAGGACGTACCTACTTCACCGTCATTTGGTCTTCCTAACTGCGAAGAATTAAACAAACGAAACAACGCTTATAAATTGGACGAAAACGCAAATAGGAATAAACAATTAAACGGCGGCCCTTTTTCAGGTATGTCTGCGCCTTCAGATGAAGTTAAAGACACTTATTATTCTGTTCAACGCGATCTGAGCGAATTTGTCTGCGAAACCGACAGTGGGCAGTTAGTACGATTCTGCGATATCCAACCTACTTGGTCGCCTGTAGGACTTTGTGACGTAGATAGCGGCTCGTGTAGTGATCCCGATCTTAGCACCAGATTGGACGCCTCGTTAACAAACGCACTGAATGCTAACGACGATGAATGGGTTGAAAGAATACAAAACTCACAAGCCCTTTGCGGCGGAGATTTCGTACTTGATAGCTCTTATTTTGCCTCGGAGATGGTTTTCAAAAATCAGGAGTCTTACACAGGAATGGCTTCCAGAACTATTAATGACTCGCAAGGCAACACGGAAGTTAAAAAACCCGTTCCTCACGAAGTATTCAATCAGGAAAGCATAAGTACACATGAATCCGGCTCACGAGCTGTAAAAGGATCCGGAGGTCCATTTAAAGCTAACTCTGCTCTTGGTCCCGAATCGGTTATAAATATCGAGATGCAAATACCTGATGCGGAATCTTTGACTGATCCGTTTACCATTCCTTTTGCAGATGTACAAGAAGACTATCTTAACGAGGTTGAGTGGAATATGTCCGACCTTGGAACAAACCAGATTCCAGCCTGTACTATCGGTAATCCGTTTAGTTATGAGTTGGCCACAGTGGCGCAGGAATCGGACCCGAATTTTCATCCGGACAACATTTTTAGAGGAAACGACGATAACATTGCACACCGCGCCGCAGGAACTGCCAGTTACTACCCTTCTCAGGACGCAATTGACCGCGATACAGCGAGAATGAACAACGCCGGACTTAATTGGTGGGGGCAACCTAACAAAGAAATCGGCCTTCAAAATGTGGTACTGGATGTAGCGTTAAATCATATTTATGGAAGAGATATTTGGGATAGCATTTTGTCTCTTTCAGGGGGTGATTCACATTTGCATCAACTTCAATTTGATCTTACGGCGGCAATAACCACTGCAATAGGAACACTGCCGATAGAAGCCCCGTACAAAACATACGGCGATAGGGATCCATCTCAACAGCCGCCATCGCCTACTTCGTATTATGAAATAGTATACCCTGTAAACGAACCGAATTTTGAGGCACTGTTTAACTTGCCGGATATTACTACCGGATCACAGCTAATGTCAGGGGATTGGGGACCGGGGCACGGTTGTTATCAATTCTCACCGGTACCGGAAGGTCAGATCTGCGGCACTTACAGGGAAAATCCTCACGGCATTTCAAGAACCTGCCGTGTCGACGACTGTCACGCATATTGGCAGGTAGAAACCAAAGAATGTACCTGTATTTCACCGTCCGGACCTTGCACTGTAGGTCCTGCAGACTGGAATCTTGAAAATGGTGAGTGCGCATTAGCGCACAGGCTGGTCTGCGCTTATGAGCAGGAAACAACACCTAGAAGAGCTTCTGACCAAGTTCCTTGGGAAATAATCGTAGGCGAACCGCAATACAATGACGACTACGATCCACCGCCGGTGGATGACACTGATTGCGTACCTTCTCTATTTGACTGGACGGGTTGGACCTGGAGCGACGGCCCTAAAGATACAGACCTTGACGGTGGGGTGGATCAAGTCAAAGAAAGATGCGACGTGTCCGTTGCAGGTCCTCTTCAAGGAGGCGTCGAGTGCAACGCCACACTTTCAATCGGCGACGTGGCCCTTAAATACAGCCAGCAAGTTCCGTATGCCCAATCAAGTCCTCTCTATAAACCACAGGTTGAACTTGATGACATGTTTATTTCCGGTGTGAAGTTAGCGCTTTCCTTTAGAGCACCGTACCATCCGGCAGTAAAAGGTTCCAAAATCGCAACACTTGATGCAAGAACAACCAACTCTCCAATGGAAACAGAAAACATGTACACGTATGGAGCAGAGCTTGATACAGGC
>MEWG01000039.1:0-27755 GCA_001773295.1 candidate division WWE3 bacterium RIFOXYD1_FULL_39_9 | reverse complement strand
TTCCCCCGGACGGTAAAATAGATGTTTACCAAATGGGGTGGAGATGCACAATTGATAACGAACCAACACCGGTAGAAGCTGATCTAAGCGACGTGAGCAACAACTGCACAATCAGCTCGGATTTACTCTCCGCGTGCGGTGCCGCATACGGTGCTGTTCCGGATCAACTTTCACCTACTTTCAGAACAGTAATAAATAATGCAGCTACTAGGTTTAATATACCTGCGGCGGCTTTAATAGCCATTCTAGTTAATGAAGGGGGCTTTTTACCGCAATATCACTCTCTTTGGGCAGATGATGTAGTGGTGAGGGGCTGGAGTCTGCCGTATTACGGAAGAATGGATGTAGGAGGTCCTATTACCTGTGTTGACATGGTATGGTCAGCTCAAGGTCCGTATCAGTTCCTTCAGATTACATTCGATTCGTTTTTGGCAGATGAATTGTGCACCGCGCTCAACGAAATATCGCCGGGCAGGTGCCGTTCTGCAAGCAGATGTAACTTCCTTGATGCTTCGTATGCGGTAGCAATGCACATGAGAGTGGGCGGAACCTGCGACAGTTTTAACATTGGCGCAGCACTACAAAGCTACACCGGCAGATCTGCAACTCCGGGTGGAATAGCATTACTAACTCAGATATATAACACCTGCCGAGGCACACCGTAGTTCACAGATTACTTTACACCGTCAACATACTTTCAACCGCATTGTATAAAACCTAGTCGACTGCGCTTAATCCTAACTATTCAGATGTTTAATGGAATAATTTATCTACCCTTCTTTTCACCCATGATCGAGTTGTAGATCATGTCAGGAGCTTTAATAGCGTAACCGTACCCAAAGATAAAGAGGAACAACACGCCAAATACTGCGTAAAGATACCCGGATAAGCCTTGGAAGTAACCACCGGACCCAATTCCGTTGAATATGATTATCGTTCCAAACATGTGGATAAGGTTGATAATTGCAGTAATCGAAATTATGCCCAAACTCCATGCAACCATTTGTTTAAACCAAGTCACTATCTGATTGTCATTTCCGGGTATAGCAGAAACAGCGAACCTGATAGGCGATACCACAATTGACGTGATCATTTTCATATAAATGAATAGTGCTTTAAATAGTGCAAAAAGATACAAGCCAAACAATATGACTGCGGCGAGAGCAACAATAATTCCAACCGCCAAACCTGAACCACTGCTAACTAAAATGAAGCCGATTACCAATACTGCAATACCGCCGACTCCTGCTCCTAGCTGAACTGTGTAATCTCCACCTCCGGTTGCAGTGGAAAGCGTGGAGATTATACCTCCCATACTGTAATAAAGTGACCAAGTTAAGCTGGTAATAAATGCGCCTATAGGGTAGCTAAACGCGATTAAGACCAGCGCAATAACAATTTTTGGAAGAGCGTACTGGACATTTACAACCACTTGCTGATTAATTCTTCTTCTGGTTATGATCGTAATACCGACATAAAGCATGATTATTGCCATTAGCGCATAGGCTACGTTTCGCGTAATTTTCCATATTTCCAATACCGCATTAATAAAGGTGTGCTGATAATCCACTGTATCTGCGGCAAGGACTCTCTCGCCAACGATAGGCAGTCGCCTTGCATAGTCTTTAAAGAAAAACGCCGTATTCACCGGAACAGGCTCGTATTTTAGATTATTATCTACATAGTAGGCTAAACCAAGAACACTTCCGGATACTTTACCTTCTGCGAACTTAGCCTTGCCTTCTGGGGTATCAAACACGTACTGATTTATAATATCCGAGCAAGTCTGATCCGGCGTAGCGTCGCATCCCCAAGAATCTACCTCGGCTCTTATACTTGGGAAGTACTGGGCTGTATAGGTCGAGCAACCCATATACTCTGACATCTCGGTCCCTGTCGCTAAAGTCCACAACCAGTCAACAACTGCAGATGTCAGGTGGTTGACGGACGTTTCCCTTATATTTCTATCGTATGAATCTTGAATTTTTCCGAACCAGCCTTGAGGGGGATTGCATACTTGGGCATGAGAGATAGGTGCTGTTACAAGCACCACTGCAAAAAGGGCAAAAACATAAAGTGACTTTAGTGTTAGTTTGCGCAGTGTCATATAAAGAATTCTAAAGCAATACACTCAAAGTATATATACTAACTAATAATTAATCAACGATTGGCGCTAATTAATCAGGGCTAACTGCTTCCTAGCAGGTTAAATGTATTATAGAATACTAGCATATGGCCGACAATCCTTTTTATCCGGGGTATGTTCCAAATCCCAAAGATGGCATACCGCCTTCAAATTTTTTTCCGGGATATTTTCCCGGTCAACCTACGCCTAGAAAAGGATTTATTCCTCCTAACGTAGGGCCACTGCCTTATAACTTTGACGACGTACTCCAACAAATAAATCTGGTTCAAGGAAATGTAGATTTGATGACTTCAGGAATGCCTAAGTGGGTTTATGAACGCGCGGTCGACGATTTTAAAAGAAGCCTTCAGGTTTACATGGAAGCAAACAATGTAAATGTGGAGGAGTTGGACGACTTTGACGCTGAAGCAATACCCGGCGCATTCAATGTAGGTGTCAGCCTTAATCCCATGGATTGGATAAATGACCCCGGCAAACAGGCAATGAAAACCCTGAACCAATGGAAAAGCGAAGCTTTTTCATGGAAAGACATGGATAGCAGGTTTAGAAGAGACCTTTGGAGTCAAATCCTAAGCGACAAACCAAACTACACCATGTATGCAGGCGAACTTGAGGCAGCTCAAGCGATCACAGAAAGAATAAACAGGCCTGCCGGTGCAGGGCCGATAGAATCAACAACCGGACGTAACCCCATGGCTTTAAGGGGTTTGGGTGTCATGGGATACGATGTTGACGAAGGGCCTAAAGCACAACGCCAGTTTTACGACTTTCATTTGGAAAGAGATGCAAGCGGACATGTGAGAAGGGTGGATGCAATGGTATACGATCCTGCACATGGGGGGTTAGTGATGAGACGCATTCCTGAAAAATCTGCAACAAGAATTGACAGAATGACGATGTCAGGCCACTACGACGTGTACGAAAAACTTGCAAACTCAGTTATCGAGTTTGAAACTTCGTCCGGATACGCACCGTCAAGACAGGGGTCGTATGCCACAGTTTTAAGAAATACTGTTCATGCAATTGACGCAGACTTAAGCCAGAAAAAATTCAAAAGAATAATTGAATCAGACGCCGAAAGGAAAAAAGCATTCGATATCTTCAAATCTCAGGCAGATGTTCTGGGCGACATGGAAATCTTGGAAAAAAGATACAAAGCTGTAAGTAAAGCGGTCTCAAAAGAGTATTTAATAAAAAAAGACTCGATTGACTGGGGAGGAATGGCCTCTTGGAGACGCGCGGTTCAGGAATCCATAGACGGCATTGAAAATAATTATGGCGTAGGCGGCATTGTCGAAGCTGTAGATAGAAAAGAAGCGGAAAGAATGCGAGCCTTCTTAGATCCCTATAAACAGCATCTAGAAAAAGTAATGAACAGCGAACTGATGTCTGTTATCGGAGAAAACACCAGACTAGACGGCTTGAAAAAAGGGCTAGAAAACGACTTAAAGTATAGAAGAATCACTCAAGCAGAATTTGATACTCGAATTGCACCTATAAATAGTGGCATAGCGGATCTTGAACAAACTGTCCGAGCCAATCGTGGAAGATACCTAAGGGAAGCAACTTCTCTTGGAATGGGGCCTTTCAACGGAAGAGGTTATTTATACAAGGATTCGTATACACAGGTCTACGAGAGAAGACTTCTAGAAGAAGTAGTTGCCGTAGATTTTGCCCGCCCACGATCAAAAGGTAAGAACAAAAGAATAGGAGACGTTGTCGCAGAGGTTCCTGGAAATTACGCGGGCAGAGCGATAGGTATCATAAGCAGACTTGAGTATGAATACCAAGTAATGCAAATAGAAGAATTCTTTGATGCTGTTGAAAGCGGCAAGTTTTTGGAAAGATACATATGGAACAAGGCCAAAGGATACATAAACTCTGCAACGCCGTCGTATTGGGTTAAAAAAGGACTGGATAAGGTGCACAGCCTGGGACTTAAGACAGGCGACGACGATGATTTTGAAAAAACGATGCTCGGCAAGCTCTCCGGGTTGGGAACAATTGCCGGAATGCACAAAAGTGTTTCAAAAGAACGTTTGGAAACAATTAAATCGATCCATGAACTTAAAATCTCGCGGTCAAACCCAACAAACACCGCGGCGGATATTGCTGCCATAGACCAAAGTATTGCCGACGCCAGAACAAGATTTGCCGCACTCCAAAGGACATCCGAAGCTACAAATATGGCTGCGCCGGGTAATCTTTGGGGGAACTGGTTCAAAGTTAAATTTGAGGGTGGAAGAGCAAACAGGAGAGGGGAAGTTGATGCGTTTACTGCCGGTGTCAGAATCAGCGCAAGACTCTATGGCGGTGGCCACTTTGCAGGCATCAAAGGTCTGTCAGAAATACGAGCAATGGTACGATCCGGTGAATGGACTCCGGAAGCCTTGGCCTTCTTTATTAAAAATGTTGGACCCGACGGTCTTAGCGACCCGTCATTCTTGAGACGACTTCTTCTCCTTAACAAAAGACGGGCAATTATCTTACCCCCTGGTATGGATCAAGCAGAGTTTGCAAGTCAGGTCATGGAGTTGCGCGAATGGGTGCTTAAACACAGACACCGCATAAGCACCAACGTGGACATGGACAGCGATGCATTTTGGCTGAGTTTTGTTGACATGATGGCCAATAAGATGCGTGATCCGGACTTTAACCTTATCGGTATTACCAAAAGATATGCGGGACTATTTGAAAAGGTTTGGAATAAACTAAACGAATTCCAAACTATGGTATTTGTTAAGTTTGGTAAGATTTTGGCACCTGTTTCCTATGTTAAAACCTTTATTGCAGAAAAAATTGCGGATCTTATCCCAAAACTCCTCGCACTTCTTGGCGGTGCTGCGTCCGGTGGAACACTGGCTATACTACTTGAAAAAATAGGTAGGATTTTGAGACCGATCATAAGGTTCTTGGTTAAGAAATCTTTGGATTTTGTCCAAAACTTTGTCGGCGGCCTTATTCATGGGGATTTTGGAAAAGCTCTTGCTGAATTGGATAAACAGGTTCAAGCGCTTATTAAAGCACTATTGATATTTTCGTCAGTACCGATAATTATAACTGTGGCATTGTCGACTATGTTCTTTGGTGCCTCAACAACTACAATATCGCCTATCGATCCTACAAGAAGTGCCGGCGAGGTAGATTACTTTGGCGCAGGGTTAGGTAATTTTACCGGAAACCCAACGGACATGATTGGACCGGGCTCACCTGCAGCAAATGAAGGGTGCTTTGTTTTCGAAAATAACGACGAAATACTAACCTGCAACGGAACCAACTATCAACTGCTGGACTGGCCGAATCCTCCGCTTTCAACCTTTCAAGCAGCTGCTAGGGCAATAATGGGAACCGGTTACGGAAACAGGCTTTGCGCAAGCAATACCAGCATCCGCGTCTTTTGGGCTGAAAGTCCGGTTGGACAATTCGGCTGCACTTCTTCCGGATGTTGGTGGGGAGAAACCTGCGGAGCGAACTCATTTGTCTTAAATAATGCCATACCTACGACTATCTCAAACCACTACTCAACGTATCTCTTCGCCCATGAATCAGGACATGTTTGGTATCATAGATATGGAGAAGCATTCGAGACCGTACCCGGAGCAATCACATTTTCCACTGCCTTGAGTGAAGGAAAAAACCCGACATATCCTGGAGGGTGTGGCACTCAGAGCAATAACGAAGATTATGCTGAAACAATAGGCAATTACTTTTGGGTAAATGTAGCCGATTGTCCAAACATACCGGGATCGAGCTACACCGAATACTGGAGTCAATTTCCGAGGCACTGGCAATATATTCAGGAAGTCTTATTTAGACCGTAGCTATGCGTAGACTAACAAAAAAACAAATAATCTATTTAGCCATATTTATACCTTCACTTTTTGTTTTGTATTTTGTTTTCTTTGCAAGAAAAACAGACGATATTGACTTAGGCGATCAGAATGAAGGTACTGGGTACGAAGTAACTGACTTTAACGTTGCCAATTCGTGGAATAACATTACGCCCGGTGTGCATTCATTAAGTGAAGTCGAGTCGGTATTTGGAACAAAATTAGACTCCATAAAAATGTCGCAGGGTTACACTAAAACCGACTACGACTGGCGTGGCCCCGGTATGCCGGTTACAGTAATTACTGACTATAAACAAGTAATTCAATATCTTAGAGTGCCCTTGTTTGAAACTTACAAAGGAATAATGGATGAATATATTAATCAATGGGAACTTGGGCAGCCTGACATAGTTAAATACACCGTGGAGGCCGAAGAGGTTAAAATGTATGTGTACCTTAATGATGGCATAGCGTTTGAAGCTTCTGAGGGAAAAGAGGTTTATCACATAATATTTTTCAACCCTACAAGTCAGGACGAGTTCCTAAAGATATGGGGGCCAAGACTAACTGATTCACCCGAAGTAGGAGATAAGAAACGCCTTATTCCAAGCGGAGTAACTAGATAAGGGAAATTCAAGTAACTAAAAGATTAATAACCGGTAATATCTGCTGCGTCTAAGAAGCTTATCAGTGCCTGCTCGATTCTATCCAAAATAAAGTTGGGTGAAAGTATATTTCCAAATCCTACGAGGTTAGCAACTATTAAAAATAAGGCAAAAAAACCTGCCACCACAAGCGCGCCTATTATTGCGTATGTCCAAGTCTGCTGTGCCCCCTGAAACCCTTTCGGATCTCCAAAGGCTGTTGCCAGTTTAATAGCGCTATAGGCAATGATAAATATAAAAACTAAACCGACAACCAAAACAGCAACATTTAATATTCTCGCTAAAATGCAAACTATTGCTAAAGGACTCGGTGCCTCACCGGCAACTGCCTCTGAATCAAAATTGGAACAGTTGTATGTCAGTGCGTAAGATGGTGCTGATCCGAAAGCCAGCACTAATACGAAAAATATTATTGAAAATAATTTATTAAAATCCCGGATCTTCATTTATTAAACCATTGGCTGTCGAGCCAAATCCTCTAAATACTACATTCTTTATCGCAACTGCCAGCAGAGAAAGAATAATACCAAGTATACTCCAGAATGCAGCGTTTCTGGCTTTTTCAACCGCTTTGGGATCCCCGTGAGTCATCATAAATTGAATAAATGCGTATGCAAGACCTATTAACGATATTCCAAACGCGGCCCCAATGAAAATGTTCACAATAAAAGCAGCAAGTGAATAAATGTCATCTATTCTTGTTACGCGTTCTCCCGCCGGAACCGCTCGATTAATTGAATTCTCTAAATCTTGAAACATATATCTTAAGTATTCCAAAGGGCCTGAGCATGCCCAGGCCCCGTGTTAAATAGTCAAAAACTATTATGCTAAGGCGTGCGTTAAAGTGTGACGTTAGTACCAACGTTAACGTTATTACCACCTGTAAATTGTGTGATAACTGCTCTTAATACGAAGACTAAGAATAAGCCAACACCTCCAACTACTGCGTAGGTAACCCATTTCTGAGCTTTTTCTACACCGGCTTTATCACCCTGAGACATAATATACTGAATGAAACCAAGGGCAAGCATTATAAGGACAAGTGCGAAACCGACACCAAGAACTAGGTTCAATACAAAAGCGAGTAAATCGGTCAATGACGCGATTCTTCCTCCTAATGGATCGGATACGACTGTCGAAACCTGCGCTAATGCGCTTTGTAATAATTCCATATGATTAATTGTTTACTTTTTCACCTCCCTCACCGTTAAAATCCTACTGGTACATTAAGTACCGAACTTATTATAACCCGTAAAATGGCTACCGACAACAAAATGAAGAAGGTTCCGATGATCGCAGCGGTCAGTTCTTCCTGCCCTTCCTTTACCTTTTGAGGGTTACCTTCGCTTGTCATCAAGGTGTAACCGGCTTTGATTATAAAAGCTACTCCAATTAAAATTCCGATCGGGAATAAAAGCCCATAGATTCTTGAAATTAGGTCGTGAAATTCAATGATTGGTCCGGTGTAAGGAACTACCTGTATATCCGTATTACATGCTCCGGTTGGATCCATGATACAGAACCCGGCTTGGCATACATAGCCATTTATGCCGTCGCAACAACCAGTACCTGTACATTGCAAGCCCACGTTATTCGTAATACAAACTCTCGGATTAGTTGTGGAGCAGGTCCAGTCAGGATGAGTGGTCGGACAACAGTCCTGAGGTCCGTTGCAAGCAGTTTGGTTTAATACCGCATTGCAAGTATCTGCACGCTCGCAAACTCCGGTGGGGCTTCCTACAGGAGCGTTACATACATAGTCCAAACCACTGTCGCAACAATCTACCGCTGTGTTCAAAGGCGAACAGCCAACTCCGGGCGAGATACAGGAACCCGTTGGTGTACATATATTTAATGCCGGATGGCAGGAATATTCTTCTCCGGTAAATAAGTTGTCACAACATTCTGCATCCGGATCTGCTGCCGCGCCGTTACATGCTTGAGTGGGCTGTTGACAAAGCTGTGTGGGATCTAAACAGTTAAAACTGCCGTCCGCTTCCGGATCCAAACATACATCAGTTGAATTAGCGCATTCGCACGTTGAGTCTGCTCCGGAACATGCCCCTCCCGTAGGAGTGCCTATGCACCTTTTAATCCCGTCTGATGCAAAATCGCAGTTACCGCTACCGCACTGGCTATCTAACCAACAGAGTGATCCGTTTGCCGCCTTACCGCCGCACTGGTTTGCTAATGGCGCGGCCATGCATGCGCTAGTTGTTAAAGCACCGTTGGGTAAAACCCTATTATTTTGAAAAATATCGTCTTCACAGCTCACAGCAGTGATTCCCGAGCTACAACACAAAACGCCTGCGTCTACTCTACATGGAACAGGCGGATCGGAGACCGGAGAAGGATTTGTTCCCCCAGCGCATTGTCCGCAAGTTCCCGGAGCAATTCCGTTCGGATAAATACACTGCTCAGCAGGATCTGCTCCGGTAACATTTGAGCAACAAGCAGTTTGGCGATCAGTAGATCCATCTGGTGGAGGAGGGGTGTTGTTACAGGAATTCCCGCTATCTACGCAACAAGCTCCGTCCGGTGAATAAGCACATATGTAAATATAATCGGGAAATAAGGAGTTAATTTGGCGCCCCATCATTTTGTAGCCGGCCGGACACAGATTATAGTTAGGTGCTACAGTACCACCCGGTCCCGGAGGCGGGACTTCGCTGGCATCCCCCGTTGAGCAATACGGTGCAAGTGCGGTATCTGGACCCCAAACACCATTGGTTTCATTTAGCCATCCCCATCCTGATAAAAGATTATTAGTTGCGATTCCCTCATAAACCCATGCGGTAGGTGCGCAGTATGCGTGTAGGATATTTGTGTATCTTCCTAAGGCAGATACCTCGTATCGATACGGGCAACAGGCGTAGTTGGAAGACGGGCAGCCTACAGCGGCACCGGTAGTCGAAGTGCAATATTCCCCAACCATAGTTCCAAGCAACGAATCCGCATTACATGCCTGTGCACTTGCAAAAGGTTTTGGAAAAAACACTATCACCAAAGCAAAAATCGTTAACCTCATGTATGTTAAAATATTCAAACGAACTATATCTTCTCTTTTCATAGACTTGTTAAATTATGTTTTATTTACTTCGAACCGTCAAGAAAAATGCCTTCGACCTTTGGTATAATTCTATAAGAACATTATGCCCAAAAACTTAATTTTTACTAAAATTATTGCAACCTTGTTTTTAACCGCGGCACTGACCCTGACCGTTCATTATACATACGCAGACGACCCTTGTAAAAGCATAACCGATTTAGATAAAAAGGCAGAGTGCTATGAAAAAGAGATAGAGGAAAGAGAAGAAGAGTATCAATCAACCTCAAAAAAACTTGCCGACGTCAGATCCAAGAAAAACGGTATCTCCAGCAAAATAACAGAACTATCAGGACAACTAAATGTTACTCAAGCAGAACTCAATGAAGTAGACGGAGATATAAAAGAATTACAGGCCGTGCTTGAAGAAATAAACAAAAATCTTTCTGATCGTAAGGACAGGCTGTCTGAAAAAATTGCCCTTAGAAATCATGTAATTAGAAACTATTCCAAACGCACAATGATGAACGAACTTGAGCTCTTTTTTGGCGCCGGAATGGGCGACACGAAATTATCCGGCTTTCAACTTTCGTACATGTCGCACATGTTTAACAAATCGGTAAGTGATGAAGCAATAACTCTAATAAAAGCTCTTAATTCTGAGATCAGCAATTTTGAGAAAGATAAAGCTGAAGCAGAAAAATTAAAGAATGAGTTGGAAGACGAAAAGAATAATCTTGTTGCCTTAAAGGCTGAGCTTGATAACAGGAAAGCAAATGCTCAGGGCGAGTTTAATGAGCTGGGGGAGAAGGAAGATAACTACGCTGGCGATCTGGCTGACCTGGAAAAAGAAATCAACGAACTATCAGAAAAGCAGCAGGCTATACTACAGGCTAAATCAGGTGAATTTAGTGCGTCGCTAAGCGAGGGGGTAGAAACTGACGACTCGAGAACATCGCCTAGTTATAACCCAGGGTTTAGTCCGGCTTTCGCGGCATTTAGCTATGGAGCATACACCCATAGAAATGGAATGAGCCAGTACGGTGCAAGAGGAAGAGCAGAAGATGGACAGGAATACGAAGAGATACTTAAGTTTTATTACAAAACAGAAGTTGAAGAAAAGGATGACTTAGATGATAAGGAAATATGCGTTAACGACGGCGGTAATAAGAAAGATATTAAAATGGGGGAGTACTTAAAAGGGCTTGGTGAAATGCCCCCATCCTGGCACGAAGAAGCCTTAAAAGCACAAGCGGTGGCTGCTAGAACATATGCCTATAGATATACAAAAAACGGCAACTGCATATGCACAACAACAAACTGCCAATACTGGCATAAAGATTTGATGAGCAGATCTGATAGACAAAGATGGTATGACGCAATAAAAAACACGGCAGGAATTATTCTAAAAGGCGACGTGTCCGCACAATACTCATCAACAACCGGTGGATGGATTAATAATGTTGGGTGGGATAAGGATGGAAGCTGGCCAAACGATGCCTACGAAAAAAAGGGCGGATCGCCATGGTTCTTCAAGGCTTGGTTTACTCAAACTTATAAGAAAGATTCGTCTACTTGCAGTCTTAAAAGTCCGTGGCTAACAGGTAAAGAGATGGCCGATATATTGAATGCCTATGTCTTGTTGAAAGCAGGAAAAAACACAGAGCGAGTAGTACCGGAAACTATAAATAAATGTTCCATAAGTGGAGTCAGCGGCAAGCCTTACTCTAAAGACGAACTCAGAGATAAAGCTGAAAGTATAGATAAAGGATTTTCAAATGTCACCGGTGTAGAAACACCTAAGTACAGTGATGGAAGAACCACAAGCATCACTTTCCAAACCGATCAAGGCTCATACACTGTAGATGGGCAGTTGTTTATGAAAGCGTTTAATGTTAGAGCGCCTGGATATATAGCTATAAAGTACTCCCCGGACACTAAGGCCCTGTACAGTATTCTGAAAAAATAGTCCTACATGTTCCAAACGCGATATTCGATGGTATATAAATCCAATAAAAGAAATTAATTACAAAGAATTGTAAAATTACCATATGAAAAAGAAACCTCGATTAGTTGATGCAGTGCTTTTGTTAATAGGCACCTTGCTGATGTTCAGTCCTCCTTCGGATCCGGACTTTGGGTGGCACTATAAATACGGCGAATATTTTTTTAAGTTTGGGCATCTTCTTACCGAAAATATATTTTCCTATACTTACACAGACTATGTTTGGGTGAATTCTTATTGGCTATTTGAGCTTATTCTTTTTATTACACACAGCATTCTTGGGAGCTTTATTCCTACACTCATTTTAAGCTTTACAGCAAGCTTTATTTGTCTAAAGCTGGTCAGAAAAGTTGCGCAAAATGAAATTGCGGTTTATCTTAGCTATGTCTTTTTGATGGGAATGTTAGGCTCATACGGAGTAACTATCCGCCCCCATTTTTACAGTTCCTTGTTCACACTCTTTATGCTTTATGCGCTTATCTTTGAACCTAAGTTGAAAAAATACTTGCCGTTTGTTTATCTGTTTTGGGTTAACTTGCACGCAGAGTTTGTAATCGGTTTATTTATGCTAGGTTCTCACACTTTGTTTACAGCCGTGCAGAAACTGCGAAAAGGAGAAAAGCTTACTGAAATTGCAAAAGATTTTATTGTACCCGCGGCATGCGCTGTAGTTACATTAATAAATCCAAACGGGCTTGGACTTCATATAACTTTATTCAAAGAACTTACTCTACCGGTAAAAAATTATGTCCAGGAGTGGTCACATTTTGATACCAGTTCCGTTGAAAAATATGTAACTTATGTTTTCCTTCTGTCAGTTTCGCTGGTCGGCGGTTTTGTCTTGAGAAAAAAAGCCGGATTGTGGTATTTCCTCCTTGCGATATTTTTTGCAGTTTTTTCTATTAAAGCATCGTACATGATTAGGGTAATGTTTATCTTTTCATTTTATGGGTTTTTGTACGGGCTGGACCACTTCTTTACAAAACTGATGAATTTTCTGGACGAGCACAATCAATTAATAATTAAGCGGTTTGTAAAATATTCGTACGTTGCTTCACTGATAGTTGTCTTAGTAAACGGTTCATGGAAAATAATCCAAGCATCGGACATTAAATACTGGTCCAAGGAAAGTAAATATCCTTACGACGCTGTTGTTTATCTGAAACAAAACCCGATTCGAGGTAGAATGCTCAATGCTTATAACTGGGGCGGCTACCTTATTTGGCAGTACCCTGAACGTCAAACTTTTATTGACGGCAGGATGACATCCTGGAGAGAAGATGGAAAATATTTTATGGAAGATTATTACAAAATCTCTCAACCTGAAACGCTAAATTTTTACGTAGAAAAATATTTAATTACCTGGGTATTTGATCATCCTAAATCCAAATTATCAAGATATTTAACACAAAGAAATGACTTGTGGGAAGAATATTACAGAGACGACATCAGTGTTATTTTTATTAAAAAGTCTTCAAAACCAAAACCTTACGAACTACTTGAAAATGTAAACTGAGTAATCACTATCCGAATAAATTAAATCCAAATCCTTACTGCGTTCCTGCATAACATAGTTAGTAAAATATAAACAACTGCTGTCTAGTTGGGCTCGTTCAAGCGTAAAGTGCTCAACAACTATAGTTCTGAAACCAAGCTCCTTGGCGTCCTCAAATGCTTGGGTAAAATTTGCTTTCGGTTCTTCAAGAGAAGAGTAGCTGGTAACACACATTGTCTTTTTAAATTTACTGTTGAGAATAGCATTTGCTTCGCGATTTGCAGCGGGTGGGTGGACACGACCGTCCAGTAATTTTTTATTTGCAAGTGCAACAATATCGTTTCTTTCACCGCTGTCAACTGAGACTGGAAGGACTAGAACAGCATCTCCGGGAGCATTTTTTATTGCCGAGTATGCCTCGAGTGGAAGTGAGAGTTTGTGCGGTATTTTCACTATTAAAAAGGTCTGAACAAGCAAGACAGCGATAACAAAATAGACATTTCGCTTGTTGAGAAACGAGGGGTATAAAAGCACTAACACAGACACAAACGCCTGCAAAAATAAAACAATCCTCATTCCTTCGTAATACGCGGGAAGTCGTAAAAAGGACATGCTGAGCAAAACATAAAAAATAATACACGTAATAAAAACGCGTCTTAACTTGATAAATTTTACAAAAAAGTAAATAAAGAAAACTAAACCTACAAATCCTAAACTCACGACTTTCTCTATATCAGGCGAGGAGCTGTTCAGGAAAGTTATCGGGCCTCCGAGATAAGAATTGGGAATTATAAAATCCAGGATCTGCACATCAAATACGAAATTGGCTAGAATTACCATTTTTCCATTAAAAACCCCTAAGACGTAGCCTCCGAAAAAGAACATAAATACCCCGAGAAAAGTTGCTAAAGAAACGAAGAACAAACCGTAGGTATTTGTGACATTAAATAATAATTTTGAATAAATAGTAAACAATAATTTTCTATGAAACACGAAAAGAAATAAGGCGGCAAACAGCGCAATGTACACAACAACAATCAGGTGCTGTAACGTACCTGCACACATTACAATAATTGCGGAAAAAAATCTCAGGTAGTCACGCATTTCAAATAACTTTTGATTAGCTATTTTTCTTTCAAAACACAGGGCGGCATAAATAACAAAAGGAATTCCACCGATAAAAGCTAGGTTTAAGTGGCCGGTCATTCTGGCAAAGAAATAGGGGGAAAGTGCAAACAATAGCGCACTAAGAATCGGCTTGCCTATTGAAAAATCCTCGTAATAAAGTCGATAAATTTTTGTGAAGAAAAACAAAGATAAAAAAATGTTGGAAAAAAAGATTAATAAAACTACAAGGTTGTAGGCGACAACCGGATCAAAAAAGAAATTGAGAAATGCTCCTGAAAATAGAGCAAACACGCCATCGCTGCTTAAACGAAATACTATCCCATCGGGATACCTAAAAAAATCAGTACCACCTAAAGGATCGTTGAACGCAGAAATATTGTGTTTTACAACTGCAATGAATGATAAAAAGACATGCGAGTCCGGAATCTTGGCTATAATTTCTTTTTTAAGATCTACAGCAAAAATACCTGAGAAAACGAGAGCCAAGATGAGCGAGATAAAAAAATATTTTATTTTTACATTTGCCTCAATCATAGTTATTTTTGGTTTTTGAAAAGGACCATACTAATTAATAATGTAAACATCGTACGCCGGCGACTCCGCTACCCTGGTAAGCATACCAGAAACACTTTCGAAATTCTCCAAGGCACGACTACATTCAGGCATGTAAATATTAATTACATTCTTTTTGAAAACAACAATCGTCTGAACTTCGGCCTCTTTTAAATCCTCGATTAAGGTTAATGGGTCAGTAGGGTTTGGTTTTACAGGATAAATTAAATATATATCGTCAAAACTACAAGTGAAATTCTCAAACGGTGAATTGTATACATGCTCAAAATACTCAGGCGTGTTGGCTACACGGTGGAAATAGCCATCGTATAACTTTTTGTCTGTAAAAGTTGCGATTGAATTTCTAACCGGATCTTTTACTGTAAACGGCAGCACAAGTACAGTTTCCCCTGGAGTTTCTTTTACGTCTTCGATAAATTTGGATGGGACATCCGTGGCGTAAACCGCAAAAGTAAACCTCTCCAGCACTAATAAAAGTAACATTGTGGCTGCAAACTTCTTATTCATAAACGAGTCGGAAAACAATATTAGCAATGACAGCCCAAGTGAAAGAAAAACAACTAACCTGCTTCCCTCCGAATACAGAGGTAAACTTAGGATATGTAACGCAAAGAGTATGTAAATAAATATTCCTGCGATAAAAGTCTTTTTAATCCACGCAACATTTGTCTTGTATATCAAAAACCCAAGTAATATAACCTCAACAAATCCAACTGTAGCAACCGTTTCTATTTGTACAGGCGACGGGTTTATATAACTCCAAAATTTTCCTAAATATCCATTTGGGATAAATAAATCGTAAACTGTTGGAAATATAGAGAAAGGAGGTAGCGTCACTCTTTTAAACATTAGTGTCGTCAAATACCCTTTGTATGGGTAGATAAATAACAAAGCTGCGGCAACAAACAAAGAAAAATTAAACAAAGGTCTGTCAAATACAAAGCTTATTAAAAAAGGAATACCGGTGAACACGACTTTCCTCTTTGAAAAAAAAGTGTAGGCATACGTACCGCCCATCACCAGCAACACTAACCAGGCTATTGCGATTAAATATTGGATACTCCCATAGGATATAAGCAACAGCCCTGCATAAAATGTTATATATTCTTCCTTACCGAGTTTTTGAGATGACGCTAACTTTTTATATAAGGCAATAACCGCATAAGTCAGAACCGGAAATCCTGCAATAAATGCTAAACTCGGGTGCCCATTTGTACGCGCAATCACGTACGGGGAAAGTGCAAACACTATTGTAGAAGAGTAAATCGCTAGAGAAGTCGCACGCAAATTTAGCAACTTATTTATTTTTTCAAAAAACACTAATGAGAGAAAGAGGTTCAAAAATACAATAAAAGAAATGGTCAAATTGTACGAGACAACGATAGGAAAAACTCTACATAGAAAAGCACCGGTAATAATGGCCAGAGCACCGTCGCTGGTACTAGTAAAGTCAAACCCAAGCGGATATCTCATTCTGTTACTGGAAGAGAATAGGTAATTGCCCTGACTTAAGTTGTCCCCGGATACATCCATTAAAAACATAAACTGATAAATGTCGCCAACCTCCCCGACAATTTGAGTTTTTATATCAATAAAAGGAAGTCTGCAAATTAGGATGCTTAGTATCAAACTAATAATTAATTTCTTCATATCAAAATTTTTCCTTCAACACATAGTTTCCATTTTCGCTGGAAAAAATACAAACTTGTCCGTCTTTATGTTCTCCTAGAATCTTTATAATTTCATCTTTATTCAACTTCTTACCGGGATTATATTTGGAAATTCCGGTATAACCGTTAATGGTAGGGATATTTAAATTCATGGCCGCCCACATCGCGTTAATATGCTGTGCTATGTAAAATTTCTGGCCAACATCGGTTTCGTTATAAAAAATGTCGCAATCGTTATTAACTTTTAGTATTTCTTCCAACCTGCTTTCGGGAACAACTGCCAGCTCTTTGCTCACACTTGGTTTATGTATAACCAATTGCTCCGTAATAAAAAACAGAAAGATTAAAATATAGAAGATTTTGAAACTTAGTAGTTTTAAGTGATTTTCAACGTAATTATTTAGCACAATAGCCGAGCACGTAAACAAATAAAAATAAGCAACGATCCAAATTCTTGAAACATATCTTATTCCGTCTGTTCCCGGAAAACCGTAATAGATTAGATACCACAATGTGTACTCGTTGATTTTCGCGGTAATTATCAACAAGAGCAGGCCTACGGCACCGAAAACACCTGCGAGCCTAAAATTAAATGCCTGTGAGCTCGGTTTGATTAAATGCACTACGCACACAGCAAAAGCCAGAAATAAAAACGCACCCCCAAACAAAAATTGATCAGAAGCTTCTTTAATCGGTGTGGGCAATACACCAAAAAACGCGTACCACAGCGTCGATTCAGGAACTACAAAATATGACTGCCAAGAGATTAAATTATTACTTATAAGTTCCCATTTCCAAAAATGTCTGTAGCTCATGCTAGTAAAAATATACGGAGACCAGAAAAGCAGAAACGCTATTATCCAAAAAAGGATTGTTATGATTACCCTTCTTCTATTAGTAGAAATAAATTGAAAAACTTCTTTCAATTCTGCTCTTAAAAAAATCGGAGAAAGCAGAATAAGGAAAAATAGACTAAATATTAAAAACCATCCTATGTAATATCCGGCAAGTGTTTGCAAGAAAATAAATAGGGCTGCAATATTAATATCTTTTAAATTTGGCTTTAATAAAAATCGTGTAAGAAATATAAAGGCCAGAGGTGTGAAAAGCTGCGGCATTAGTTGAGGGTGATTAAGCTGCATAACTCTTGAAATGCCAAAAACAAAGACATAAGCACATATAGCAGCAATACTTGGTCGAATTTTTAGATAACGCAGCCAAACAATAAAAGCAAAGTAAGTCAGAACTGTAACTGAAATCTCCCACAATTCAAAAGACATAACCCAATCAAAGAAAATCCTTAAAACCCAATAGATTGGTGCTGTTCCCAGTAAGTTGTCGGAGTATGTTGTTAGGAGCTTTGTGGGATAGAAAAAGGTCGGAGAGTAAAATGACGCAGAATAACCTGAATCCCAAAACGACTTGAAGCCATGCTCTAGCACATACGCGTTGAAGTAGCTGTCCACAAGATCTGGTTGAAATTTCGTAAACCCAGAACTTATGGTTGGATAAAATAAGTTCAGAACGCCGACAATACCTACTAAAATGTATAAAACAAACGGTAGTGCAAGGTTCCTTAGGTTAAGTTTAGTTTTTTCCATGCCGGTCAATATTACTGAGATTTTAATACATAGCCTAGATGCTATAATAATGGCGTATGACTGCTTTGTCTTCATTTATTATAAATCCGAGTAATACCCTATACGATGGGGAAGATCACGATGAGAAGATCCTGTACGTCATTCGCAGAAGCAAGATAACCAACCTTTCCTGGACCCTGCTTGCTGCCATCATGTTGATCATCCCAACAATTGCAGATCCTTTTCTGAGGAGTCTAAAGTTTAACGGCGCCAACTTGGTCTCACTAAAGTTTTTGTTTATTTTCACTTTTTCATGGTATTTGGCAACGTTTGGTCTAGCCTTCTTTAACTTTTTAAATTGGTTTTTTAACGTTTACATAATCACCAGCAAAAAGATAATTGATTTCGACTTTTTCGGACTTACCTACAAGAATATCGCAGAAACTACACTGGAAAATGTAGAGGACGTGACTTCAACCATAAGCGGTCCGTTTCACACTATTTTTAATATCGGAGATGTTGTTATTCAAACCGCTGGTGAAAAAAGGGAGTTTGATTTTGTTGAGGTCGACGACCCGGGAAGAATAAGGGATATAATTTCTGATTTGGTTGCAGCAAAAAGGGGGCATCATGACCATAACTGATGCGATATTAAATTTATTTTCACCACAGGGTTTTAGCAGCTTTATGCAAATGATGATCTTGGGTATTCAGGTCATATATGTACTTTTTGCGTTTATGCTGACCCGACAGGTTAAAATAATGAACAGAAGTTTTACCACGCATTTATCCGGATTTTTTATGTTTGTGGCTAACATACATTTTCTGATTGCTATAGCGGTGGTGCTTGTAGCTCTTCTGACTCTGTGAAGCTTCGCGCTTTTCGCGTCTCGGCTTCCGTGTGCAAAACAACGTGATGAATAAAAAACTTACTGCCAAAACTCAATATCTTAATCCCAACCTAACAGAAAGTGTAACCGGATTTTCGAAAGCTTTTTCGATATCTCCGGAAAATGACGACTTACTTCTGCGAAAAGGTACTATTTATGCAGTTTTTAACATCACCGGAAATTCCGTGTTCGATCCTACGTTAGTAACAAAGGTTGTAGAAGACGTACTTCACGAATCTTATTATCAATCCGAAAATATTTCGCCTACGCAGTCTTTAGAAAAAGCAATTACGGATGTACGCGATAAAGTTCTACAACTTTCTAACGAGAGCATCAGTCAGGAAGAGCCCTCGAATAACTTTAGTATTGTAGCCGGAGTCTTGTGGGGCAATGTTTTGTATGTTGTCCAATACGGTAAAGGCAAAAGCTACTTGATGAGAATGGGAACCGAACGCCCGATTAATACCGTAGCAGAGGGAACTTTTTCTGCAGCATCAGGTGTTATAAAAGACGACGATGTAGTTATTCTGTGTTCCGACCAGTTTGGTCAAAACTACCCGCCGGAAAGACTACTCACAGTCTCGATTAGCGAACAGGAGCTTAAAGCTGAGGAGGCCTGCGTCCTGATGAAATTTATCGTAGACACTTCTTTTACACAAAACGAAGCTGTAGATTTTGGAATGGAAAATGCGGTAAAAACTCCTGCACCAAACAAACTTTTGTCCAACATCATGGACAAAGTTAAAACTATAAAACTTCCAAAAAAACACGAATCCGTTAGAACTATAGAAAACGAGTCTCCAAGAGCAGGGCACTTCGGTACAGCCCAATCTCAAAGTATCTTCACCGACAAAAAAAGAGAAGAAACATTTTCGATCAGACTTAAAAGTCCCAACAAATTAAATGGCGCAAAATTTAAATCTTGGATGTTAGTACCACTGATTTTTATAGCGCTGATAGCTTCAATTTATTACACGCTTAAAACTCGGGGTTCTAGCCCTGCCGATACAGCCGTAGAGATCAACACAAACGAAGTGTTGTCTGACAACAGCGGGAATAGCAACGAACCTGTTCAGGGAGAAAAAGATGAAGAAGTCTTCTACGACATTAAAATTACTGACGGCCAGGCTGTACCATCCAGCATAGTGGTGTTTACCGATTTTGTTGTCGTATCGGATAAAGAAACCGGAAAAATATACGTTTCGGACACAGAAACTCCAAAGTTTGAGGCGCTTGAGGCATCCTTTCCCGGCCTTACTTCAATAATTAATATTGGCGGGAAACTCGGAGTAACAGACAAAGAAGGATATAAAGTTTACGATCTTGCAAAAAAAGAATTGTCTGAAAATTACAAACACGAGGGCTTGGGCCTAACCTCTGCGTACACAACATTTGTTTACTCTATTGAGGGATCAAAGATTATGCGTTATTCCAAGGAAAAAGATGATACGCTTTCCGGAACTTTGTGGGGACAAAACGATGAGTTTTTGAACGCGCGCTCGATGTCGGTTGCATACAGTATTTATGTAATAACCCAAGACGGTAAACTCACACAATACACTTCTGGAAACAAAGACGACCTTACTTTAAAGGGTGATTTTGGGAGCTTGAATAACCCGGTACAAGTTCTAGCGGATATAGACTTTGACAATGTTTATCTTGCAGACAAAGGAAATAAGCGCGTGGTAGTTTTTGACGATAATGGAAATTTCGTAAAAGAATACAAGGCTCAAAATGAAAGTCGTTGGGAAGATATGCGCGGTATAGGGGTTTCCCCTGATGAGAAAACACTATTTGTATTAAGCGGAAGCAGGGTTTATAAGGCGGTTCTTTAGCCAATTCCCCCTAAACCTAGTTGTTGACCTGAAGGTATTAAATAAGTACAATACCAGTTGTCCTGTCTGAAGAGCAGCGGGTAGTATCCTTAGAGAGTAATTAGGGCTTTACCCATAACAGAAGCGCCCCGGACTGTATCTGGGCCGGCTTTGCTGCACAATTAAAGCACATGCTGGAAAAAAGATTCATTATTGAAAATCTACAGAAAACCTACTGTTATAGGTGCGGGACAAGCCTGGAAGGCGCTAAGTTAATTACAATTACCGAAGCCCCGATAGCCTTGGTTGCCCACGCAGTGTGCTCGATTTGTAAGGCAGAGAGCATGGTTACTATCACTCCAACCGGAAGTGGCAGCGTACCGGTGCAATCTGACTTAAACGGAGAGGAATTTAAAAAATTTATTGGTGCGAAAGCGGTCAGTTATGACGAGCTTTTGGACCTACATCTAGCCTTAAAGAAGAAAAGTATATGGAACTTATTGGCCAAAAAAGAGAAAAAACCGGCAAGCAGACAAAAAGCCTAAGAAAAGAAGGCAATATACCTGCAGTTGTGTTCGGAAATGACATTGAACCGACGTCAATAACTCTGAACCTTAACGACTTTGTTAAGGTATTTGTCGGTGCAGGAGAAACTTCTTTAATTGATCTTAAACTAGATAAAAATTCACATAAAATCCTTATTAATGAGGTTCAGGAAGACCCTATTACCGGCAAAATAATTCACGCCGGACTTTACAAACCAAACCTAAATGTGAGAACTGAAGTAGAAGTTCCGGTAGAGATAATCGGTGCTGACGTAAACCCGGTGCTAAAGAGTGGCGAGGGAATCCTTTTGACTATTCTTGACGAGATCAGGGTTAGCGCATTGCCGGCAGATTTACCTGATGCGTTCACTATAGACGTGTCTACACTAGCCGAAGTTGGTGCCGGTGTTACTGTAGCTGAACTTAACTACGATAGAGAAAAAGTCGAAATTGTTGACCTTGACCCTGAAGAGCTTGTTTTGAAGATTGATACAGCATTAATGGCCGAGGAAGAGGAAGAAGTTGCGCCGGTAACTGAAGAGGAAGCGATAGCTCAAATGGAAGCAACTGCAGAGAAGGAGGATGAAGAAGAGGCAGAAGAAGGTGCTGAAAAGAAACCTGAAAAGAAGGCTGAGTAATTTTTCTGAGCGTAAATAACCCTGTTTGTCGATACCCCTATAGGACATATATCAATATTTAAGTTTACAACCACGCCACAAGATAGTATTATTCGTACTATCGGCTAAGAGGTAGATTTTGGGTAAACATGCTTGATTTGTGCGGATTACAAAGCTTTGACCCCTAGTTACTACCCATAAAACACACAAAGAAAATAAGGAGAATGATATGCGTACTTCCAAATTCGTTGTTGTTGGTGTTTTTCTGCGTAACGCACTTCACGGCCTACAGCCAGGAATGTGCCCTGACTGCAAGAGGTTCAGCCTGAACGACGGTATCTGTGATATCTGTGGCTGGCCTTACACTAAGAAGTAGATGGAGGTAAGCATTTAGTTGGTACATTAAAAAAGGAACTCGGTATACCGCACTACCCAGTTCCTTTTTGCTTTTAAAAACGAACAGGGAAGTTAACGTCACTAGGTGACATAGAACTCCCCTGAGATTTTCTCATCCTAAACTATTTTCAAACTAACGCTTTGGGCGTTTATTGTTGTCCGCGTATGTTCGTAAGATTTCCAACGCTTGGGCAGCCGAATCATTTCGTTTCCTTCGCTTTGGTTTTTCCTTGTCGTCGCCTTCAGGTTCAGAGTCTTCTTCTTCCGGCTGTCTGCCTTTAGGCCACATCAATTTTTTGACCAACTCCCGCTCACCTGCAAAACCGGGCACGGCTGCTAACAACCGCGTAATTTCACGGGTCCCGCATGTGGCAACGTTAAACGTTGGCTTCACGGACATGGGGTGATTCAAGAGTTCCCAATGCGTTGTCAATACGCTCGGCCCAACTTCCATGGCCAAAGCAGCTTCCGAAGAACCCTGGCCGGTCAACATCGTTGCGACAACCGTTAGGCTGCCAAACGGGAAATTGCCGGCGATCGATAGGAGTTTCTTGACCGCTGTCACTGAAGCGGTGGAAATACCACCTGAGATCATACCTACATTTGGCGGCTTAACTATTTCCTCCGCGCGTGAATGGCTCATCAGCACTCGGGAGAATGAATCCACCAACAAAAATACGTTGTACCCAAGGGCTGTCAGCTCACGAGCACGCTGCGTCACGAACTTGACCACATAGTAGTGGGCAAATTCCGGATCGCCGTCGGGCGTAACATATAGCTCAACCTGGTCTGGGTTGTGATCGACGCTGTTGATAACGGTATCATAGTTTGTACCATCTTCAGCCCGCTCACCGACTTGGACCACCAAAATACGCATGCGACTGTCACTTTTTGAAACTAACAACAGAGCCTGCAACAGATCGCGCAAAAGCCAGGTCTTTCCGCCGTTGGGCGGGGAAAGAATTCCCAATCTTTGGCCGTAGCCGATCGGGGCCAGCAATGTCGCCATTCTGATAGAAAGAATGCCGTGCTCATCAACAGGTACCATCTTGTCCGCGTAATCCCCAAACACACCACCAACACCTTCTATCCTTGGCCGTGTCCGCGAGCGCAAATCATCGGTGATGCCGCTAACTTCAATTACTTTCCTGTCGGCACCGAATTTCACCAAGTCGCCGGTGCGCAAACCCCATCGAGCGACCTCTTCAGGAGAAATCCCAATTCCGACTCTCTTTACTACATCCGGGTCGAGCAGCTGCGGAGGAGTGAACTCTCTCAACCAGTCAACTGTAGGTATCAGACCAGTCACTGGGACCGGAAGCTGACCTCCCTTAACATCGGCGGCAACCCTTTCGTCAAGAGTCAACCGCTTTTCAGCCTGCAAAACGTAAGCTTGTGCACCTCCGTTACCCATATTTTTCTCTCCTTTTCTCTATTATTTTTCCTTTTTCCTTATTTGGGATTAGGATTACCTAATTTTTTTGTGTGTAAGAGTTTTAACAAAAAAACTAACTAATCACAACCACTAAAAGGTTTGGAAGGCAACAGAAAAAAGAGTTTTTTCTAATTGCCTTCCGTTTTGCTTGTTCGCCGATCAACTAGCCTGATTCGTGAAAATTGAGAAGTCGGTTTCCACCACAGTTTCCTCAACCTCTATTGGAAGCCCGGTTACACGATTCCATAAACCAGGGTCCTGCTCACGGAACAGATCTACAGCATCGTCTTCCGTAGGTGCAGGGTATGCCTTATCTCTGCGGGATATAAGCTCCTGAACGTTCTTTCTGATCGTTTCTTCGTTGTACTCCTGCGTCAAATTTCCCATGGAAGCTATCGCCAACTGACTTGGATAAACAGCAAGTTCCTTAGCCAACTCTTCCGCACGCGCACCAATAGCATTGGCGCACCGCACAACTCCATTGGCATGGTCATGCAATTTTGACGTGTCTGCCGCACCCATAACCTGACTTGGCCAGAAAACGGAGCTAACTCCACGTTTGGCTGACAGCCAATTATAAATCTGGTCAAGTAGCCACGGGGTCTGCCGACCGCCTAGTCTCTCTAAACGGTCGATGATTACCTCCTTAAGGTAATTTGATGGACCGTGGGATATGCGCGGATCGTTGCCGACAATTATACCGAATGTAAAAAACGGTAACCATGCCGGGCGGGCCTTAACAAAGAACGTCTGATCAGTTAAGATCACAATCCTGGCAGACCGTCTCTTCCATTCAGCGACCCAGTAGCCAAACGGAATTGTGCTAAATATCAGGAGTGTCCACACAGCTGCCAAAAAAATAGACGGTTTCACCGGATCATATACCCCTTGGCTCATGAAGGTTACTACATTTACCACAGGCACACGTACAATCTCCAGGACAAAACCTACCACAGGACCGGCGACGAAGGCGAATGCAACATGGATAACCGTTTCCAAGTAAGTAGTTCCCCATTTACTCGATAGCACGACCATCTCCGTCCTCGACTTCCTGCCCGGAATTACTTTGCTGTCCCAGCCTTTTGGCAGCCAAATCCGATTTAAATATCTGATCATGGGTTCCTCAAACAACAGGCCCACCAGAAACATGAACTCCGCCCAGGCGGTCAACACCACGATATAAACCGCGAGCATTAACAATTCATTCATTATCTCCATACTCTGTCTCCTTCCGTAGTCTCTTTTCTTTTCTCTTTATTTTTTATTAGTGCCTAATTTGGCAAAATCCAAACACAAACAAGTGCTGCTTATGTAAAGATTCAGCCAAACTAAAGGGTAGGGAGCGGCAAAAGGTTAGTACTTTTAAACCGCTCCTACTTAATACTCTCTTCGACTTCCTTGACTTCTACAGCTGCTAAATCGACAACTGTATTACCGGACCATTTTCCTAAGTAATCGTATGGGCTGACCCAACCTGGATCAAGCTGATACCACCTAGTAAATTTATCCGGATGAAGGTTAGTGACTCCAAAGTGCAGATGAGGTCCTGTTACGAACCCTGTTCTTCCACATTCGGCAACCACATCGCCTTTCTTAACTGGGTCACCATAATTTACCAATAACTTATTGAGGTGACCGTAAAAACTGAAGATTCCGCCGTGGTCGATCCATAAAGCAATGCCCCAGCCAACAGGATCGTACTTGTAAGCAGGGTGAGCAGGATTTACCACAGTACCGTCGGCTACGGCCAAAATCGGTGCGCCAACGCGGCAACCCCAATCAATTCCTTCATGGAAGGGGGCTGCATCATTGATCAGAAGTGTAGCTTTCCAATCCTGAGTAATTCCTAGGTTATCCTGCGGCTTCAACGGAAGTCCAAGCCATTCTTGAGCTTCACCTGAGGCAGCCACACTTACATTTTCCGGAAGCAAGCCAAAAAGACCCAAAAACTCACTCACTATTTCGGCTAAGAAGCCCTGCGCCGATGTGTGATATTGAGTCTGAATATCTAGCTGCGTACCGGCAAATGTGGATGCTCCAAACTGGGCATTGATTTCAGCAGCACGTCTTACCAAGTCTTGTCTGTAACCAAGTAATTGGTTCCATCCAAATAACTTGGCCACTTTTTCTTCATCTGAAAGTTCTGCTGAATACCCGATAGCTTGCAGCCACCAGGCAGTTGCAAAGGAGGCGGTTTTAGGAAGCCAGTAATCACAAGAGGCGACGTCTTCGTCCGAACTCTTGCTCAAACCGTCGCGGCATATCTTTAACCCTGTTGAGGGTAATATGCCCTGAGATCCCATTTCTGCCGCCGCACAATGACCGATGTAGCCTGAGTAGTCATCAAAGATGTACTTAGCTGCAATCGGATTTCTGGAAATCACTCTATGGTCTCTCCAGTACGCCAGATGCCAATCTATTGCCGCTAGCTCTACTGCTGGATCAATATTCGTTAACTCGGCAGCAACCGCCTTGGCTGAACAGGAACCCATATTTGTGCCTCCGGCTGATTCATACTGACGAATTGTCAGCATCATCCCGAGGTCAATCTTGGTTTTCTTTTCCCCTTCAGCAACCCAGTTAATAGCAGCAAGCGAGTTAGCGACAACCTCCGGGTCAAATCCCAGGGAAATTATCGTCTCCTCATCCTTGACATCCAACTTGTAGGTTGAACTCGCTGTGTTATCTATGCCCAGAAATTCAGCAATTTTTTGCTCGTACCAATCCGGGATAGTATCCTTGAAAACTCCCAACACTGCTACTGCACTTAAAGTTACAATACAGAGCAATGTTGGGAGTAACAGAACCGCCAGCAAGATCATCCTCAAGAGACACGATCCTGGGGGGTGTCCTCTCTTGCCGCGCATGACACACCAGCTTTTTACAGCTTCATCGCAGCAGTTGATTTATCACGACGACCTAGGATCTTCTCTAAGCCTGGAGGCAAGTTGATGTACAAATCTTTAACCAGAACAGTTCCGATTCGGTCTCGAATTTCTGCCCACTTGTACATTTCGGTCGCCTTATCCGGGCGTTGAACCTCAATGACAAGCGAGAAAGATTCCATAAAACCAGCCGGAAACTCTTTGAGTTCGTTAGCAGCGTGAGCTGCCATAATGGTATTGATACCTGCCTTGCGACAATTATCGAGATACCAACGAAGGAATTTCCGCAGTTCGTTACCGACCTCAGCAGGAACCTTATCCAGGTAGGTATCTGCTTCCGAGCTCGGAATGCCTACCAGATCGTCGAGCATAACCGTGCAGTTGATGCCGGTCTGCCTATTTACCTCTTTCCAGAGCTTGGTGAATTCGACCAAAAAGCTGTGAACCCATCTAAAGTACAGGGTGGATCCCTCAATTTCCGGCCTAATCACCAAAGGCAGAGTAGCGTGTCCGCGCCTGTAATCTTTCACAAGTTTACGGGCGTAATGCACAGCATCCGACTCTATTTCCGGCAACCGTTCTCTTTCAGCAACAGCATTGTCTGCGTCCTGAATCAGGTCGGCGCCTAAAACCTTTACGCTTCCACCAAACTCAGGTGCCCAAAAGGTCGGTCCGGATTGCTCATCGGCAGTGCATTGAACATAGATACAGTCCAAGCCCTGCTGAAGCATGTAATGCGACCCGAGTGTGGATTTGCCCGATCCCGATGCTCCTAAAAGCAACAGGGAAGGCGTACCATCACCTGGAATCAAGTGCTGAGTCTCTTCTCCGTTCACCCAACCTGTGCACATGTCGCCGCCTAAAACTGCGTGGCTAACATTTGCTGTGAGTTTCTCGAGCACCCCGGCTGCATCCGCAATCTTGTGCTCCAGCCATTGAGGGGAGGGAAGGGATCCCGGTACAAATGATTCAAACGCCTTGCGGACGTCTGCATCCTTTACCAGCTGGACCTTACCTAGCCGAGACAATTGTGTT
>MEWG01000038.1:1802-6119 GCA_001773295.1 candidate division WWE3 bacterium RIFOXYD1_FULL_39_9 | reverse complement strand
TACCCACCATCTCAATGGAGACAAATAAAACAACATCCAGAGAATCTCTTTCTAAATGAAATAATAGTTTCAGTTAATGAATTAATTTTTCGTGCTCAAAGATCTTTAGTATGTCAGGAGAATCTTGGTAGATTTTTGGCCCATGAAATCAAGGCTCCGCTTACTAATTTATTGAACGAAATAGAATTAACCAGACGAGAAGTGGGAAATAATGATACCGCCAAAGAAAAAAATGATATTTTTTGTGCTCAGGCTGTTACAGACATATTAAGGATACGCTCCATTGTAAACAATATCTGTGGTTTAGCTTATATAGATAGTATGGTTCATTTTGAGGAAAATATCGACCTTAAAAAATTAATAAAATTAACGGCTAAAGAATTTCAACATGTTTATAAATATGAAGTACGTGTTGAAGATAACGTCGAATCAGAACAGGCTTTGGTTAGTGTTAATACGGATTATTTTTGGATACTTAGTTCAAATATTCTTAGAAATTCAATTGAGCATGGTAATGGGCATGAATCTCCGCCGCATATACATTTATCTATAAAGGGCGATTGGGTTGAAATTGCTTTTAGCGACAATGGTCCAGGATTTCCATACTCTAGAAAATTTTTAGAAGACATGAAGAATGAGAATAACTTAGACCAGTTGTTGCATTCTCATGGAGCGGGACTTATGCTGTGTTTGAAATTATCTGAAATAATGAATATCGATATAAATTTCAGAAACAAAGTACCCAATGGAGCGGTGGTTACTCTTGCTTTTGAAAAACAAAAAATGCTGGTTTAATTTAGTAAGTCTTAATTTACAAATCTGTTTTTTTAGCATTAAACGCTAAATAATAAAATATTCCTCTGCTTTCATTTTTGTGTTCAATTAATCCATTTTCCTCAAGGACTTTTAATGATTTATGAACATGAACAATTTTCATATTTAATGTTATGGAAAGATCCTCCACAGTAGAAGGCCGTCTTTTCAAAATAGCTATAATGCCATCATCGGTTTGATTTATAGTTAAACATTTATCTGTGTTGTTATTTATTTTTTTAGAAAATGATATTATTTCTACAGGTAGAGGTTGTAATAAGTTTTGTATTTTTAAAAGAGATTCGAAAGAAGCGGGTTTTACCCAGTTCGTTTGACATGGTCTATCTAAAGTGTTGAGTTGAATTTTATTAGGAGATAAATTTAAGCATACTTCCTTGATTTTGGTTATTTCATCTATAGTATCGTTAAGACCTGGTACAATAAATATTTCTATCCAAAACATTCCATTGTAATCTTTTCGAAATTGGATCAGCCCGTTGAGTATTTTATCTATATTCAACTTGGGATGAGGTTTATTTATTTTTTGAAAAATTTCAACACTTACTGCATCGATTGATGGAACAATCAAGTCAAGCGGTAATAAACCTGACCGGATGGTCGGGTCAAATAAAAGGGTTGCATTAGTAAGAAGAGCAATTTTATATTTTGGATAATGATTCTTGAGGTGCTTGATTACCTTTTCGAGATCTTTTGAAAGTGAAGGTTCTCCACTTCCAGAAAACGTGATAAAATCTAATTTTGGATTTTTGTCTAAAACTCTACTAAGTTCTTCAATAATATTTTGAATGGGAAAAAAAGATTTACGGTCAATGCTTAAATCAGTAGTTACTCCGCATTCACAATATATGCAATCCAAGGAACACGTTTTGGGTGTTAATAAATCAACGCCCAAGGAAATTCCCAAACGTCTGGATCGGACTGGCCCGAAAGTGTACATTGAGGACTCCTTTATTTAATTGTATTATTATTAATATATACGGTAAAGATGTTTAAAAAACTAAAGGTAAATAATGAATAAATGGATTGTTTTATCAATTGCCTTATTAAATGGATTTGTTGCACCTTTTATGGGGGCAGCTATCAACGTTGCTGCTCCTGTGCTGGCAGTTGATTTGGATATGAATGCAATAGAGTTAAATTGGGCTACCACTATTTTTTTGCTATCCTCTGCAATATGTCTTATTCCTGTTGGTAGATTAGCTGATATTTACGGACGTAAAAAATTTCTTTTTATTGGGAACGTATTACTTTTTCTTTCCAGTATTCTAGTTACATTTTCGCCAAACACCTTTTTTTTCCTGTTAATTAGATGTATTCAGGGAATTTCAATTTCCTTTAGTTATGGAACTAGCATGGCCTTACTTGCTAATGCCTTTCCCTTAAATAAACGGGGAAAAGTTTTTGGGATACATGCAGCTTCTGTTTATGTAGGTCTGTCGTCAGGGCCAGTGCTCGGCGGATTTCTTGTTCAAAGCTTCGGTTGGGAATCAATTTTTTATATACCGATTGCTATGTCAGCAATAGCGGTTTCTTTAATCTATTTTAAAATTAAGGATGAACCAACTAAAGTTGCGATAGAAATTTTTGATTGGAAAGGAAGCGTCTTTTACGGAATAATTCTGGCAGGTTTAACTTATGGATTTTCAATTCTACCATCTATGTTGGGATATAGTTTGATTTTAATGGGGATAATACTATTTATTCCTTTTATTTTTTATCAAAGCCAAACATCTTCACCGTTATTTAAAATCAGTTTGTTTCACAATAATCCTGTTTTTGCCTATTCAAATCTAGCGGCGCTTATTCACTATAGTGCAACAGCCGGAGTCGGATTTTTACTTAGTTTATATTTGCAGTATATAAAGGGGCTGACTCCTAAAGAAGCAGGAATGATTTTAATGGTTCAGCCGGTGATTATGGCAATATTCTCTCCGTTAATGGGAACACTTTCTGATAAAATAGAACCACGTTTAGTTGCTTCGGCAGGAATGTTTATGACTTTTGGAGGACTGGTTTTTCTTTCATTTTTAAATAGTGCTACCGAAATTTATACAGTTTATACAGCTCTGATTTTTATGGGAATGGGTTTTGCGCTTTTTTCTTCTCCGAATACTAATGCCGCAATCAGCGCCATTGATAAAAAGGATTATGCTATTGCCTCAAGTACACTGGGAACCATGAGATTTGGGGGACAAATTTTTAGTATGGTAATTGTAATGGGACTTTTTTCTCTGCTGCTTGGAAGAGTAAAAATTGTACCAGAAAATTATTCAGCGTTTTTAGTTGCGGCTAAATATGCATTCGCGCTTTTTGCGGCTTTGTGTTTATTTGGAACCTTTGCCTCAATGAAAAGAGGAAATCTTAGATAGCAGACATTTCTTTGTAAGAGCCAGACAAGAGTTCTTCTTTTTTAACTTGAAATATTTCAAGTAATTCATTAACTTTCTGACTCTCTTTTTCAATTATTGAATTTTCATCACAGACTGCTTCAAGTTCAAAAAATGATCCTAAACCCTTAACATCGTCAAGATGAATGCGAACATTATCTTTCAAATAAATATGTCTTTTCTTTTCTACGACAGTATCTATTCCAAGAATTGATGAAAATATATTTTTAGTTTCCAGGGCGTCGGTAACAGAAAATAGAACATAAGAACTTGATTTTGCGGATTGTGTATTTTCCCTTTGATAAGGGATGAGGGTGGCGCCAGAAATTGATGATTCTCGTAATTTAAATCGTCCCCTTGAAGTCTTAAAATATGTATCAACTTGATGATCACAACCTACGTATTTTGCTTTCAAGCTTTCTGCAATTTTTCTTCCTTTTTCTAGATCGTTATATTTTGCTTTGATTTCTATGTTTTTCATTAATTTTTCCTGTCGAATTATCAATAATAACTAACATTAAATTTCTTTGACTTCAAAACTATTTATAATATGTTCGGAAATTATTACATTCTTGTCCCACACCATTTGCTGACTAAAGTATCTATGTTATAAACCTTGCAAATTATTGTGTTTGGAGGAATTGGATGAAAGCAACATTAGTGATATTGCTTCTTTGTGTAGCACCTCTCATAGGGGCAGCAGAACCTAAGTCAGTTTTCGCCGCAAAAATCAAATCAGCTGATATTTATGATACCTTGAGCTACCCAGCGCAAATTCTTCCGAAAATTGAGGCCAATGTCCTTGCGGAATCACAAGGTTCGGTTGAGAAAATTTTTGTATCTTTGGGAAAACAGGTGAAAAGAGGTGAAAACCTTCTTTCTGTAAAGCAAATAGACCCGGCTTATAATTACGTTCCAATGAAGATTACTTCCCCAATCAGCGGCATAGTGACCCAGGTTCTTACGACCGAAGGAAATGTTGTAGGAAAGGCTCAAGTTCTCATCAGAATTACAGATCCATCAGAATATAAAATAAAAATCGAAATTACGTCGAGCGATCTAGCCGGTCTCAAACAGGGAATGCAGGGAACACTAC
>MEWG01000038.1:793-1757 GCA_001773295.1 candidate division WWE3 bacterium RIFOXYD1_FULL_39_9 | reverse complement strand
TAGCTCCGGTTCTGGATTCAAACACGGGAACTTCTCCTGCTGAATTAGAGCTAATTTCTTCAAACGATAATAAAGAGGACCAAGTCCTTCCAATGGGCGAAATAGGTCAGGTGGTGTTTCAAACCAATCTTCACAAGGGGATTGAAGTAGTAGCTGATGCTATTAATTATTTTGGCACAAAAACATTTCTAAGTGTTGTCGAAGGGAAGAAAGTGAAAAAGGTCGAAGTGGAAGTTGGTCCGAGAAGAAAGGGCAATGCCGAAATAGTAAATGGTCTTAAAGATAATGATATTGTAGTGGTTCGTACAACTTCCTTTCTTGCTGAAGGAGAAACAGTAGCTATTCAAAATGCTGAGGAAATTTAAGAGTGAAATCTGTTTTTTCGTCGCCGTTTAAAGTTTATCTATTACTGATTGGATTTGCAATTCTTGGTATCTTTGCTGGATATAATCTTCCAATTTCTCTATACCCTAACAGTAGCAAACCCACTGTTTACGGTTCTGTACCCTATGGAAACCTCACTGCTGATGAGTTTAGAAAGCAATATGGTAGTACAATTGAGTCGGCTATCATGGCTTTTTCAACGGGAAAATTGGCAGTAGATAATCTCTACTCAACCTACCGGTCCGGTAGTGCAGGATATATGATTAATTTCAAATGGGGAGCTGATCCTAAAGAAGCGCGTATTGAGATGAATAATCTTATAACCTCACTGAGTGGCCGTTGGCCTCCAGAAATTCGCGACAATTTTTGGGTGGGTATGAATAATGAAAATTCAGGCTTTGTTGCCATAAGTTATTTTAGTGAACAAAGAACGCCTGACGAACTTTATGACATCATAAATCCTCTTATTTCTCCCGAACTTCAAAAAGTTCAAGATGCAGAAAACCCAGGACTTTGGAATCCTGCCCAGAAGGAAGTGCGGATAGAGCTCGATAAAACCGCTATGACAACCTTGGGCCTT
>MEWG01000038.1:0-717 GCA_001773295.1 candidate division WWE3 bacterium RIFOXYD1_FULL_39_9 | reverse complement strand
CGCCGGACAGCATTTATGCAGAACAGCCAATTCTAGCAAACTGCATTCGCATCAAGCGCGCTATCCTTGCCGGCTATGATTCAGAGTATGAGATGCCCATGCCTGTTGTGGATGTCCTGATTGATCTGCGCCATCTGTGTGATGCCATGGATCTTGATTTTGCGGACTGTGATCGCGTAGCCTATGATCATTACATCGAAGAGCTTGAAGAACAAAGGGGGGACTGACATGAGTACAGAACTAGTCCGTAATAATCAATACAGTATTGTAAGGTTTTACGGTGGAGATCGTAGAGGGCCGTGTATTCAGATAACATCGCAAACAAACGATCCATATATTCAGTTAACTGCGAAACAATTAGAGATATTTATACAGGAACTGCGAGATGCCACCGAGTCACTAAAAGGAAACAACGAAACTTTTATATAAAAAAGAAGGAGTAATTCATGGACTTAGAAGCCAATAAAGAAAAAATTATCGAATTATTATGGAAATCAGTTAATCGATTCGGGATTATACGTTTAGTCGATTGGCTTCAGGAATCGGATTTTTTTACAGCGCCGGCATCTACCAATGGGCACCTAGCAGAACTCGGCGGCCTGGCGCAGCATTCACTCCTTGTTTACAAATTACTGGCCGATAAGATAAAATACTATATAACCAACTCACAAAAACCGGATATCACAGCAAAAATAAAACAGCTGCTTGATACCATAG
>MEWG01000037.1:6615-6819 GCA_001773295.1 candidate division WWE3 bacterium RIFOXYD1_FULL_39_9 | reverse complement strand
AGAATGGGGACTAGACCACAGAACTGGCTTAATCGTCGGCAGAAAAGCAACGACAGGAACAAGCGATACTGCCGCCTATAAGGTGCAAACACAAGCAACTGGTAGTGGAACGAGTATTGCCGCATCTGTAAATTTAGAAAAGATAAATAATGTTGATATTCCGTTAGATGACGCTGCTTTTACTCCGGGGACAAGTCCGGTAAT
>MEWG01000037.1:5407-6432 GCA_001773295.1 candidate division WWE3 bacterium RIFOXYD1_FULL_39_9 | reverse complement strand
GGATAGTGTTGACGAGGGCGATGTGGGACTTCCTAGAATGACAACAGATAGAATGCAAATAATAAAAGATGGCGCCGTATATCAAGCCGCAACAACGGCAAACAAAGTTGTTGAACAAACACCGTTGTCCGACCACGTGGTAGCCGATACTCCGACAGTTCTCACCAATATAGCCACAAACACGACAGGATACATCTATATTGATATGGATACCTACAGAGGTGGAAGTTTACAGATTATTACGAGTGGAACAACACCGACAGATACTCTTACACTAACTGTTGAGATGACCAATCGAGACGACGGGACGGCTCAAGCAAGTTGTGATTATTCGCCCGCTTCTTTGGAAATATTGGGAGTGGCCAGTGTTGTTGATGTTGACTTGGAGTCAGGAGCGAGTTTTCCTATCTTTCTTGATACCTTTGTTGTGTGTAAATATTTAAGAATTAAATATGTTACTTCTAACGATAGCGGAGCTGATTGCGACTTAACCGTCTATCCGAGGAAGGCTTACTAAAAAATATGTTAAGCGACTTAGAAAAGTATTTAAAATGGCAATACGGATGTGTGGGAGAAACGGAAGGAAATGAGGAATTTATAGGCAGAGGAGATGATTATATTGCCAAGAAATGCAAAATAAAAAAAGAAGCTCTTTTATTGGAAAAAGAGAAAAAAATTAAACAACTAACCATAGAATAATATGAAAATGAGCGAAGCATATTCAAGAAAGACACTAGCCCCGGCGATAGACGCAATTGCGACTACTACCACCACAACTGATGGCAAGGCGGACAGCATTACTTCTGAATTAGGAACCGTGTCATCCAATGTTTCAACAATTATGTCCACAACGGATGATTTGTCATACAGGTCTCCGCAGGTAACGAGCACAGGCTCGGCGGTTATTGCCAACGGAATAACTTTATTTACCGTTTCCAATGGTTGGATAAGAATAATTGAGTTGATGTCATCTTGTCAGGAAGACAATAACAACACCCCGGCAACAATGCAGTATAACTGCACGC
>MEWG01000037.1:2287-5388 GCA_001773295.1 candidate division WWE3 bacterium RIFOXYD1_FULL_39_9 | reverse complement strand
GACGATCAGCGGAGCTTCCTCTCAACTTACTTCCCTTCTAGCGGGGGCAAGTGTGGTTCTACAGGGCAAGACTCTCGCAACAGCTCCCGCGGTAAATATAAGCGGAGCCAGTCTTTCCGCCTCGGGAAGTATCGGAATACTTGTGCCCCCGGGGACGATAGATTTAATTGTCGCCAATGGACCGACAACAGGAACTTGGAAACACTATATAAGATTTGAGCCGATTCAATACGGAGCGACTGTTTCTGCGGGATTTTAATAATATTACTTTAATACTATGGCTAATTGGTATGTAAATGCAGCCACGGGAGTGGACGCTCCAGGGAATGGTACGACTCCCGAGACGCCATTCCTTACTTTAACCTATACGGAAGCCGCCGCCTCCGACGCTGATGATGTTTATGTTGCCAACGGGACATATACCGAATCCCAACTGGTTTCCGCAAAAGCTATAAATTGGATAGGTGAGGATGTAACGGGGACAATACTGCAATTCACGGGATTATTAAGATTGATTTTTCTTTTCGGCAATAGTACCAGAACCTTCAGTAATTTTAGATTAGAAATGGATAACCCCGTAGCCGGAGCCAAATATTTGGTGGAGTGCGATGACAATTATGATGTAAACACAACCTTTACTAATTGCCATTTTAATAATGGCAGATTAAGGTCAATTCTCGTGCCCGAGGGCTCCTCCGGTTTGGTTTTAGATGGCTGTACCGGCAATATTGATATTACTTCCACTGCCGCCTTCATTGACTTTGTCGGTAGCTGGACAGTTCAAAATACAACTATTACAACAAGCGACGGTCTCGCCGCCGGTCTATTTTATCAGAGTGCTGCATCTACTGGGAATACCGTGTTATTGGACGGAAACACTATCACAATGACCAACGACGCTCCGATGTTTGTGGCGACAGCGGGAGTGCTTGTTTCTCCAACAATTACGGATAACACAATTACCGTTTCTGCCGGATATTCAAATACCGTTATAGAAATAGCCGACTCTCTTAATGAGGTTATTGATAGAAATGACATATCAATAAATTCTGTTGATACTGGAGTAAATACGATTTGGCTATATTCAACAACAGGGACGGCTTCAGTAGCTTCAATAAAAAGCAATACAATAAAAACTTATGGCAACGCCAACCACGCTATTATTGTAGGCAGTGAGGACGGGGTGGCTTCTGTGCCAAACACCTACACGGGGACAGTAATTGAAGAAAACAATATTTATTGCGGTGGATACTTTGGCTATGCTATCGGCAATATTCACGCCATAATGAGCGGATATGATAGATGTTATATAAGAAATAACAAGGTGTTCGGAGCAGGATTGGCTGTTGTTTATAAGCACAACGGCACAACCGTCGCTCCCGCTTACGCTTCGGGAAATGAACTATATAATTGCAGTTATGGTTTTAGAATAAAAGGAGCTCCCTACGCGAAGATGTACGGCAATGTTATCAAGTCAACAAACTCGGCTAATAACTATTCCTTCTCTATTACTGATAACGCGGGAGGCGACCCGTCAATTAACTGCGAAGCATATAATAATATCGTTGATGTAAATTCGGGAGTAATAATGGCACCCGATGTTGCCTCGGAAACAGGGCTTGTTGCCGATTACAATTATTACGCTCACACGGGAAACTTTGCCAATGACGGGACGGCTTATGCCACTCTCGCTCTTTGGCAAGCGGCTAAAAATATTGATTTGCATAGCTCTCTATACAACAAATATACAAAGTACAACGATAGGCCGATAATGTCCTCGTCAATTTCCTTTGCTGATGAATTTAAAACGATTTTGAGCGAAAGGAGTAATGGATTAAGAACAAAAAAACTAGCTCTGATAAAGGATAACGGACTGGAACTTGACGGAACGGCTGATTACGCAAAAAGAAATATAAGCAATTTTCAGGTAGGCAAAACTCTAAATATGAGCCTAGAACTTGAATTTACTCCCGATTTTGCCTACACGGAAAACGCGACTAGATACCTATTCTCCCTGGGGACGGGCTATTACTTGGCAAAGTTAAATAACGCGGGGAGTAATGTTTTGAGATTGTATCTAGGCGGGACAAGTATTGTGGACATTGCCTCGGCTACTTACGGAGCTTATTGGAATGTTGGCAGTAAAAATACCATAATAGTGGCGACAAGCGGAACGGCGACTGATGTTTACCTGAACAGCAATTTAATAGTTAGTGGAGACGCTTCCGCTTGGGTACATACCTATCAAGATACCTTGAACTTCGGCTGTGATAGTTCTTACGCTAATTGTTTTGATGGAAAAATACACAAATTTAATATCTATGATGTTAAATTGTCCGCTCTTGAAGTTTCCAGGTTATACACTAAAACAATGTATAAATTTGACTGGTTGGGTGAATATCCGCTTTTAGCCTCAACACTAAACGCTGATGTTAGTGGAAATGGCAAACATCTGGTACTAGGGACGGGAGTGGCCACGCCGACAAAACTGACAACTAGAGGATACTCAACTGATGGAGGCGACAAACTCATCTCGCCCAATCTTTCCACCTCCAGAACAAGGATAACAACTGCGGTAGTTTTTGAAAGAAGAACCGGGTCTGCTTTGACTAAGGTTGTTTTTGCTAATGAAACTCCAGCTTTAGACCATTTTGGCGACATTCTTTATTATGTTGCCAATGGTGTATTTAGATATTTTGTCGGGTCTGTTTCCGCTGACCAAAGAGCGATATACACTAATGCTTCTGCCGCAACTGCCGGTATCTTTGTGATAATAGGGACTTATGACGGGACAAGAACAACATTATGGGTGAATGGAAACAAGGGTAGTAATGTGGCTGTGCCGATAGCTCCCGACATAACTTCAAATTCGGTTTTTTCTTTATTCGTTAGAGGAGACGGAGCCACCAGTTCCGCGGAATCGGGTTGTAGGATATTGTACGCGGCGACAGGTAATTTCGGTATAACTGATATGGAAGTGAGATATTTGACAACGAGATTAATGCGAGAGTACAACTTGGCATAAAGGAGGTACAAATGCCAAAGGTGTATATGAACTGGGGAAAGTGTCCCAACTGCGGAAAGAAAGAACTCCACTTGAT
>MEWG01000037.1:806-2214 GCA_001773295.1 candidate division WWE3 bacterium RIFOXYD1_FULL_39_9 | reverse complement strand
AAGGTCAAATGGGCGAAGGCGGTCGGTCAGTACTACGAAGGAGGTGGCGAAGATGTCCCTGAGAGTGTATAAGTGCAAACATTGTTCAATAATTTACGGATGTCAGACCACCTATTGGAACAGAAAATGTAAAACTTGCCGAGACTCCAACAAGGGAATCGGCGGAATGTGCCTAACGGAATTTCCGTTTCAATTTGTGAGCGGATTCTGCGAGCAATGCACCGCTAAATTGTCCGATAAATGGACAGTCCCCCGACCTTGATTCTGTTAACCGGCAATGCGACAGGTTAGCAAAAACCATTTTGTTGATGTCAACAAAATGGTTGGCAGGAAGGAGAGACTACACATCTTTCCCTAAACCTGCCTAATTAACAATTAAACCTTTCTATATGGTTAAGGAATTGTATTGGTGGTTAGCAGTAATATCAGTATGTTTTATGGCGTGGTATATATATAACTTTTTCAATCCGCGAGTATGAAGTTTATTTGCACAGCTTGCAACAAAGAATGCATAGTTTCCGAAGTTTCCGATAAAGATTTTGTTAATGATAAACACAACAACGGATATATTTGTAAACAATGCCAAGAAAAATTATGCGGTTATTATTAAAAACTTATGATAAATTCTTACATCCCCGAAGAAATCAATTTAAAGAGTGCCGATTACGAGCTTATTTTCGGAGCAGGCGAACTAACAAAATCTTTTAACTGGAAAGAATACTTGCCGCCGAGAGAAAGACAATGGTGGATTCCCTTTTGCGTTTCCTTTAGCCGACTTGATTGCGCCGAAGCAGTGGCAAGAAGAGAAGATTTGGAACTTAACTTGTCCGATAGAAGACTGGCGGTAGAAAGCGGAACGACAAAAAACGGCAATACAATGGACGCTGTTTCTGATTGGTTTAGAAAGATAGGAACGGATAAGGAAGAAGATACTCCGATTACTCCAAAGATGATTTCAGACGGCTGGAACGAGTGGGACAATATTTTTAAACTACCGGAAGCTGGCAAGAGATATGTCGGAGGCAATCATAGCTGGGTAAATACAAAAGCCGGGATGATAGACGCTCTTAATTACTCGCCTTTACAAATTGCAGTTGGCGAGACCAATTTTAACTGGGAGCGAGAGGGAGAGGTGCAAGTACCGACCAAAGACCCTGAATATTATCACTGCGTACTTGTTTATCACATAGACGAACAAGGCAGGTATTTAGTCAGAGACTCAATCGGCAAAGAGTTTAAAATATTACATAAAGACTACCCTATAAAATGGTGCAAGTCTTTTAGAGACTTGTCCGCTAATTGGAAAGAAACTATGGCAAATAACTATGTCAAAATTATAAAAGACAAAAATTCAAAAGCAGTCGGATTTTGGATACCAGCTCTTAACGAACAAGCATTAGAAACTTTA
>MEWG01000037.1:0-788 GCA_001773295.1 candidate division WWE3 bacterium RIFOXYD1_FULL_39_9 | reverse complement strand
GCATTAGAAACTTTAGCGATGGGTTTTTGTAAACCTTTAGCAAAGACCGCAGATGGAAATATAGATTGGGACAAGTGTATTGAAGGTGAATTAATGCTAAACCAGATATGATATTGACTCAAGAAAATATAACTTCTGCCATAGCTGTCGGAGCGGCGATATTTGCGATATTCCAATACTTTAGAAAACCGGATGTTGATGCTGATAAAAACATTTGCTTATTAAAAGAAATGTTGAACAATCTCCAACAGAAAAACGACCTATTGCTTGATATACAAAAAAACCACCTGCATAGCCTAGAGCTTGCCCAGCAATGCACGGATAAGAGCGTGCAAGAATTAAAGATAAGCGTTTCTAATTTGGCTACAATAATTAACGAGCGGATCCCCTCTAAACAATAGTATTGTTCTTTTACAAGTCGGGTCAAGTCAAGAAAGTCAAAGTTATGTCAAAACAACACAAACTACTGAAACTATTTGAATTTATTGATGATGAATGGACTTCAGAGCGTGATTATCGTATTGGTCAAATATTAACAATTATAGACGCTAGCATTTCAGACAGAGAACAACGAAAAGCTATCAAAGATTTAATTAAAAATTCGTTGTATGATAATTACGGGATTGAAGGCAGTTATCGCTTAAAAGAAACACGACAATTCATTTATTCCTTTTTAAGCAAATTTTCTCCAGAAATTATTAAAAGCGATGAAGAGGATAAAAAAATAATTATGAGTTTGATATTGTCTGAAGATTGGAATGTTGGAGATTTGTTGGAAAATTTATCTT
>MEWG01000036.1 GCA_001773295.1 candidate division WWE3 bacterium RIFOXYD1_FULL_39_9 | reverse complement strand
GGTGGATAAAAGTTCCAATGATGAAAGTAATTAAGTATGTAAGGAATTGTTGATAACCAAAAGTAGTGAGTAAAGCATGGGTAATTAAATAAATCGACAGCCAAAATATTGGTGCATGAAAAATAGTATATCGATGGTCTTTCATTTTACTCCCAAATAATCCATCAATATCTGGAGCCAGCGATCCTAAAAGTGCTGTTCCCATAAGAATAGAGTTTTCTATTTGTAAATTTGAAATAGAACTAATTTTATAAACTGCTAGTCCAGCTGATAAATGCGCTATAGGTACCATGCAATCATTATATCTTATGGGCAAGAAGTGAATAATCCTGCACACGATTTCTCTAGGTTAATTGGCTGGGGGACAGGGACTCGAACCCCAGTTACCGCATCCAGAGTGCGGTGTCCTACCACTAGACGATCCCCCAAAATATTAATACTTCACCGAGCAGTTAGTGGGTGGCGAAGCCACACCACTAGACGATCCCCCAATAATTCGTGTTTCTTAAAGGCCCGAGCCGTATAAATGGCCGGCCAATTGGAATTTTACCACTTATCGAAGTGTTTTTGCTCTGACTGGATAATTACTCTTGTTCGTGATTGCAGGCGCAATTGCCGTTGCAGCAACAATCGTCTCCGCATTCTTCCGTCTCTTCTTCTTTTTCTTCAGTCGCGGAGTTTTCGCTTTTTGTTGTAGAGCCGGCCTTTTCCTTATTAGCCGCCGTAAGTAATTTTTTCAATTTTTCTATTACTTTTGAAACCATAACGAAGAATATACACCAAAATCAATATTTAGGCTAAAATAGACGTATGAATCCAACACAACATAAAGAACAAAGAGTAGGTGTTTTCGTAGATGTCCAGAATATGTATTATTCCGCGAAGAACTTGTACGCAGCCAAGGTAGATTTCGGAAAAGTTTTACAGGCAGGTGTGGGCGACAGAAGGTTGGTAAGAGCCTTCGCATATGTCATTAAAGCCGACGTGGGAGCTGAGAAAGAGTTTTTTGGCGCGTTAACAAAGATAGGTTTTGAAGTACGTGAGAAAGAGTTGCAGATATTTTTAGGCGGTGCCAAAAAAGGTGACTGGGATGTCGGGCTATGTATGGACGTTGTAAGATTGATTCCAAAAATCGACGTTGTAGTTCTTGTTTCCGGTGACGGAGACTATACTGATCTGTTGGAGTTTGCTCGAAGCCAGGGTGTTAAGACCGAAGTTATTGCTTTTGGCAAAACCGGTTCCAGCAAATTATTCGAGACAGCCGATTACGTAGTGGATATGGATAAAGAGCCTGATAAGTTTTTGATTGGCAGACCAAGAAGATCCGTCCCGCGCTCACAAAGACCTGGTCCGCAGGATACTCAAGATGTTCAAACAGACGAAGCAAAAACTGCACAAACTTAAAAAGTCATTAAAAGAGTTTAATCCTATTTCAATCGCGCAATTCAAAGTACTGGTAGTAGGCATCTATATATTGGTGTCGCTCGCCGGTATCTATCACATTATTTATGCCAAGAGAATAATTCCGGGAGTAAAAATTGGCAGCGTGCGTGTTGGAGGGAAAACATATGATCAAGCAAAGAAAGCATTAGAATCACGGGAAGCCGAGTTATCAAAAGACATTACTTTCAATTACAACGACACAAAATTTACAATCACAGATGATGAAATTGGTTTGAGATATGAATGGGATGCGGCAGTTACCAGAGCATACGAAATTGGACGAACAGGAAACATTTTAGTAGACACCAAAGATAAGTTTGCAGGAATTTTTAAAGAATTATTTATCGCTGCTTTTTATGATTATGAAGAAGAATTGCTCTCTGACAAAATGGGTACGATCAGATCTGAAGTTAACAAAGACGGCGGAGACTCCGGTTATGAAATTGATGGAGAAAAATTAGTTGTAAATTCTTCGAAGACCGGAATACGTGTTGCAGACGATGCGTTATTTTTAGCGGTAGTTTATTCGTACGATCGATTAGATTTTGCTCCAAAAGATTTACCTGTAAAAGTTGTAAAGCCAGATCTACTTGAAAGTGATTTGATGAAAGTTTTACCTCAGGCCGAAAAAATTGTTTTCAATGAAATAACAATTAAAAGAGGCACAAAAAAGTGGGTTTTGGACAGCCCTCAGCTTCTTAATCTATTAGCTCTTAAGAAAAAGGGAAACGAACTCACTTTGACGTTAAATGAACCGAAATTTGAGGCATTCCTAGAAACACTTGCTCAAGAGGTAAATGAAATGCCCAGAGGTAAAGTCGCTAAATTAGATGGCGATAAAGTTGTTGAGTTTGAAATATTAACCGGAGGTGCGGAGCTGGACGACAGGGCTTTTACCGAAGTCTTTAAAGAGGCCTTCTTTAGCGGCAAAAAGGAAATCGACTTATCTATGAAAGATATCAGCGGACCGACTGACATAAATAAGTACGGAATACGTGCATTACTTGGTGAGGGGCAGTCTAGATTTACAGGTTCGGCAAAAGCTCGTGTTAAAAATTTGACATTGGCCGCAGAACGCACAAATGGGGTATTAGTTCCTCCGGGAGGGATATATTCCATGAACAACTCAATAGGTGAAATTAGTGCAAAAACCGGCTATGACACAGCTTACATTATTCAAAACGGCCTAACTGTGCTTGGTGAAGGAGGCGGTGTTTGCCAAACTTCAACAACACTTTTTAGAGCAGTGTTAAATGCCGGCCTACCTATCGAGATGAGGTACCCCCATGCTTACAGAGTTTATTATTATGAGATTGACAGCAAGCCCGGTTTTGACGCCTCAATTTATCAGCCCTCACTTGATTTCCAATTTAGAAACGACACACCAAATTATGTATTAGTACAGTCGGAGGCAGATCCGGCTTCAGCGACCTTAAAGTTTAAAATATACGGAACACCTGACGGGCGCCAGGTGGAAATAACTGAACCGGTAATTACTAATCAAGCACCTCCGCCGGAGGCACAGTATGTGGACGATCCTTCGTTACCAAAAGGTACAACTAAGCAGGTAGATTTTGCAGCTTGGGGAGCGCATGCGTCATTTACGCGTACTGTTAGAAAAAATGGTGAGATTTTGCACAACGAAACCTTTAGTAGCAGATACCAGCCATGGAGAGCGGTTTACCTTGTCGGAACTAAGGAATAATCTAAAAAGTTAACGAGGAGAAATCTCAATACTGACAAGTGTTTTATCAGAGTCAGATAAATCAAAAGCAATCACGGTTATTAGCTTATCCAAACTTTTATATTTTGAAATTATAAAATCATCATAACGACCCTCGGATTCTACTTCCCATCTTTTGTTTTGAAACGTGCTGTAATAAAAATCTCTTACTTCTTCCTTAGTCATGCTTACTTGATAGGTCGTTTGTTCGCCATGGAGAGTTCTACTAAGACCGATCTTTTCAATATTTTGCGGATACGGGACATCCGGAGATCTGGTTGATTCAACACCTTTTACATCTTGAACTTGATGAAGCACGGTGGGTTCGTATTTTTGAAACTTGTAGTAACTAAACGAGAAACCCCCCAATATTATAAAAAAAATTAAGCCATATATTTTGGAATTGGCAGCAGTATTTATGAGCTTATTATACTTGATGTGTTTTGTGCGTACAAAGTTTGCAGCCCACAATTTTTGCAATCGATAACAAACCTATAGCTAATTGACCTTACCGATTCAAAAGTATAGAATTTGGCAACCCTTTTTATTAAACAAATAGAGACAAGGAGGCGGTATGTACGGAATAAGAGTAGCCAGATGTGAGCTTTATTGGAAGGCCGCAATGTACATAAAAATTGACGTATGTGACATTGCCGTCATCGAAGTGCCCGTAGCGATAGATTTAGACAGAGCTTACGGACGTGACCTGATTATGCCTTACAAAATTGCAGAAGGTTTCTGTCATGTAATGATGGAAACAAACTTGGCGGAAGCTTTATCGGGCGCGATTCCCGACGGACTTTTTCCGTTGCCGGACGCTTCGGAAGATTATCCTCTCTTTCTAGCTGGCGGAGAGTACGTGGATGTATTGCAGAAGCTATCTGTCCATAACATCGTGCTCGTTGATTTTGGACTTCTTGAGTGATTGTTCCAAGGAGCGTTGGGGTGTGTTAAAAATTCTTTTTTCACACCCCAAACTTTTAAATTTGCTAAAATGAGTTGTTCGTCACCGTGGCCCCATCGTCTAGCGGTTAGGACGCTGCCTTCTCAAGGCAGAGATCGCGGGTTCGAACCCCGCTGGGGTCACCATAATCGTGTATCGTTCGGACAAAAGTTAACTCCAATTATTATTAGTTGTTCACCTCTTGCTACATTATGTATATAATGCATTAATATAGGTTACATATAGATGCTAAGTTTTAAATTATTGATAGAAATCTATACACTAATTAAAGTATAATTATCTAAATGAAACGTAGAGTTACTGCATTTTTATTACTATTAGCCCTTTCTTCTCAATTTGTATATGCCGATTGGCCTATGGCTGGCCACGATAATCAAAGAACATCGTACTCAAGTGAAGATGTTACACCGACCTCGTTCAACCAGGGTTGCGGTATGCATACATTTGCGGATTATATTCCAACCAAAGTACAGCTGATAACTGTCGATCGAGGTACTACGGACAGTATGATCTATGTGGCAACAGCGGGCGGGGTTTATGCACTGAGACATGGAATCTTGGATAATACCAGCAATGATTTTGTTTGGACCTACCCCACCTCCATGCCTGTAGGACACTCTCCTACAGTAGACAAGACTAACAATGTAATTTACATTCCGGTGTTAGATAAAACAATTCACGCTGTTAATGCTTTGACTGGTCAGTTAATTTGGCAAACAGATTCTGCCGGAGGAGGATTTTTGACGAGCCCTCTTGTTGCAAATAATTTAGTTTATGCAGGCAATAGAGATGGATATGTCTATGCATTTAATACAAGTGACGGGACTTTGGCGTGGTCGTATTACATTGGAGCGCCGGTAGATTACTCTCCTGCAATTAGTGCGGATAATTCTGTTTTATATATTGGAGCGATGAATTCTAAAGCATATGCGCTGAATGCTTTGACCGGGTCCCGTATTGCCGAATCAGTACAATTTCAAGGTTCGGGGTTTTTTTCGTTTTGGCCGGTAGTTCACACATCCGCAAATAGAGTGCTTTTTGCAAAATCCTTAAATTACCCGGAAAACTACGTTGACGAACATCAACGTTCAGATAACGCTGTTTACCCGGAAACTCCAGAAAATCTATCTACTCAAGGTTTCATGGATTGGTATGCACTTCATCCGGAAATGAAAAGCCTGTTGGTTTTAAACCCGGCTACATTAGCTGAAGAGGAAACCGCACCTCATTTATGGTGGGGAAACGCAAGCGGTAATAGATACCCGCCGGCGATTAGCGGAGATGGAACTGTGTGGGCACTGTCTGCTTGGAGACACAGCGCGGCTGTTTATTTTCCTCAAGGAAATTTCATGGGCTGGGTAATTGGTGCCGCAACTTTTACTCCGGAACCTTCTTGGTCAAGTGGAGCTGATTCGGAGGACGAACCAAAGGCGTTTAGCATCATTGGAAATATAATATGGCATGGTGCCGGCGGTGATGGGACAGATCAGGGTGGTTACACTTCATTGACAAGCACGAGTTATAGAACTTGGTCCGATTCTACATTGTATGGTTACGTAGGCTCTTACTGGGTAAATTGGTCTACCTACAGATACGGAAATGGTTTATCCTTTGCTTCTAACCCTTACCCGAATAATACCGGTACACACGGAAATCAAAATCCACCAGTACCTTTACGCGGATATGTGTATATAAATAGATCGAATGCAGTTATATGTTTAAGACCATAAATTTTAGTAAATTATTAATACTTTCTGTACTAATTGGAGTTGGCACTTACTTTGGTGCAGGTGTGGTAAACGCAGCAAATCTTCCAACTGTCACCACAGTTGAACAACGATTAGATACAGAAATACAAAAAATGATTTCTGCAGGTCACCTTAGGACTTCCTATCCCTACGGACCTGACTTTAGATATAGAAATAATCGCGTAGGGACGTCCCCGAATTTTATAACCGTTCAGCAGTTCGATGATTTATTCCATAATCCGGCCGATACCATTTATACACTCGCTATAGCGCACCCATATCTTTCTGGAGTGACCCAGACTCAATTAGAAACTTACATGCAAAATGAATTTAATACTTATCAACCATATCGATATGACCATATGGGTACTGCAGGAACACACAGAGAGTGGAATGATGTGCCATCAGAAGTACGTTCAGCATATGCATCAAGTTACACTTTAACTGCAACCCCGGCCGCTCTAACAGGTTTTGTCGGCTGGAATTTTAATCCCTTTAATTTTTACGCATTGTACAAGTACGCTCAAATTTTTGATAACGCTTCCGCCA
>MEWG01000035.1 GCA_001773295.1 candidate division WWE3 bacterium RIFOXYD1_FULL_39_9 | reverse complement strand
TTGAAAACATAAAAGCAAACAACTGGATATTTAATCCAGACACAAATGACTATTATTTTGCAACTTTTTATCCAGAACAACCGGATTTAAATTGGGACAACTCAAAAGTACTTGAAGAAATGGTTAGTATCATTAACTTCTGGATTAACATGGGCATAGACGGCTTCAGATTAGACGCTGTTGCACGAATTATAAAAAGAGATAAAACAGACTGCTTCAATTTACCGGAAGTCCACAAGGTCATTCAGAAGCTTAGGAAACATATCTCAAAAATAAATGCTAACGTAATTTTATTTGCCGAAAGTGATCTAAAAATTCCGGAGGCAAAAACGTTTTTTGGAAGCGGAGATGAGTGTCAGATGTCGCTGAATTTCGAACTCTCACTTGCGCTGTGGCAAAAGATTTTGAAGGTAAATTCGAAGGCTGTCGAGAAGGCTTTATCCTATAGTTACGGCCTACCTGATGAGTGCACGTGGGGTACATTTTTAGATAACCACGACTCTCACGCTTTATATTTATTAGACAAAAAAACAAGAGAAAAACTTGGAAAAGCAATGGATCCTCAAAATGAATTTTCTATTGAAATCGGAAATAAGACTTCTACAAGAGTTGCAAATATTCTTAAATCAGATCATACAGAAATGATAAAAGCATATGCAGAACTTCTGCAGCTTCCCGGAGCACACATACTGTATTACGGAGATGAATTGGGTATGCTAAACTCAATTACTTCCGAGAAGTCCAATGACACGCGGCATTTTGTCCGGGGAAAATTTGATTGGGAAGAAGTCAAAAAGCAGATCGATACAAAGGATTCATTCTTGAATCACTTTATTGAACTGGTTAGTAAATTTTAAAATGCACAATAACTCACCTAAAGAAATTTACGAAATATTAAAAAATTCCAAGAGACCCATTTGCTGCATGGATTCCAGATTTGACTTTGATGCTTTATGTTCACCACTTGCACTAAGAGAGGCGCTAAAAAAGGAATTTGATACCGACTTGACCATAACGAACATCGACAGCCTGAGTAGAAGAACTCGTGAGGTAACCCAGGGAATTTTTGATATCTCGCCGGTGCATGAAAACACACCTCCCGAAACAATAGATTTTTCAGAGCACGACTTATTAATTGTCATCGACTCCGGCCAACTCTCGCACATCTCTACAGACGACAATTTTCAATTAAAATCCGACATAAAAATACTTAATATCGACCATCACGAATCCAACCCATATTATGGACATTACAACTATGTAAAAATCTACGGCGCTGCCTGTACGGTTTTATACGAACTTCTCAAAGAGATGGGCATTAAAGTGGATTTTGAGATGGCCAAATACCTACTTTTGGGAATAATCACTGACAACGGGTTTTTCCAATACAATTCTACAGGGGCTATAGACCTTAGAACATCGGCCGAACTTATGGATATGGGTGTAAACATGTACGACTATGTTTGGAGATTAACCTTTAACGAAGACTTTGAAGATATGAAACTTATGGGTCTGGTCTATTCGAACTTAAAGATAGATCATAAAAATCGTACAGCTTACTCTACCCTACTGCTAAAAGACATAAACGACCGCGGTATAAAACTCAAAGAGACTGTGTACGCAACAGCTGATTTGATCAAAAAACTAAAAGACGTAAATTATGTTTTTACAGTTGAAGAAGTATCTGAGGGTGAAGATTTGTTTAATATCAGTCTTCGCTCGCACTACAAACAGATAGATGTATCCAAGATTGCTGTGGCTTTAGGTGGCGGTGGGCACAAGATGGCGTCAGGGGTAAATATTCCGGCTAAAACCGCCGAAGAAGCTATAGCAAAAATTATTGAGACTGCTGAAAATCTAGGTTTGAATACTCCAATCCCAGAAAGTTCATTATAAGATAGCGAAGAACCAATGGACCCATACCTCCCGGTGAAGGAGAGATAAACTTCAAGTGATCTGTCTTTGAGCTTAGATCAAAATCGCCTACAGTCTTCCCATCAACAATACTTGACCCAAAATCTATGACACTACAACCCTCGTTTATATTCTCGCCCTTGATGAGACGGGCAATTCCGGTGCTTGTGATTGCCAAATCAGCCTTTAGCGAGTCTCCTGTCGTATAGTCATCCAAAAACTCCGGATTTACGCCCTGTGATAACAAGTACTTAGCAATTGGCACTCCTACTAGGCGACCTCTACCTATGATCTTAATAGACATACCGTGAATATCTATGGAATAAGTGTCCAAAAATGCCCTCATTGCAAGCACAACCGGTGATGTAATCGATCGTTTACCTTCGTCGTATTGAACCCAAGTGTTACTCGAAAGCATGTCTATGTCCTTCTTTAACGGAATCAGATTTAGAACACCATTTAGGCTCGTTCTTGGTAGAGGTAGTTGGATTATTCCCCCGGAAATTTCGGGTCTTGCAAAAATACTTGTTATGTTATCGGTTATTTCCTGATCAGAAAGATTTTGATCTAACTTAAACAGCTGCGCACGTATGCCAAATCTTTGACAATATTTAATTTTTAGCTTGATGTAGCTTTCTGAAACCGGATTATCCCCTACCTGAATAATGCCCAAAACGTTGTTAAGATCCGACTCGGATAACATGTCCACGTGTGTCTTTATGCGCTGATCCAGTATTGTTGTACATTTAGAGGCATCAAAAATTTCCACCGGTGAATTATACAACTTTAAGTAAGTACTTCAGCAACAACATTTCTTTTATTTATCTTAACTTTTTAAACGAAAAAGTTCCGCCTTTCGGCGGAACTTTGTTACTTCAATGAATGCATCCCGATGTGCCAGGTCTGAAGCAGAAACCCCGTTCGTCTTTAAGTGGATAGCCCTGTTTAAGTCTTTCGGACGTAAATCTTGGCATTCCGAGACGTGGAATCAGCTGAGGTGATTCTTCACTTCAGATTGAACGAGCACACCAGGAGTGTGGACGTGTAATCCATCTTTTAAAGTATAGCAATGTAAATATCTCAGTCAAACAAGTATCAAATTACGACATTTCAGAAACCCAATAAGCTAAAGGAAAAATATATTAAGGGCTGAAGTATACGACCGGTTGTGCCTGTAAACATCATAAATATTAAGATATAGATTCCGTAATTTTGCATCTGAAGCCATTGATAAGCCAGATTAAAAGGCAAAAGTCCATAAACAATTTTAAACCCATCCAAGGGATGAAATGGTAATAAATTAAAAACTCCTAACATTAAATTATAAAACACTGCGGATGCCGCAAATTCAGCAAGGCTTGGTAGCCCAATTAATCTGTAGACAAGGGCAATAACGCCTGCAAGTACAAAGTTAGATAAAGGTCCGGCAAACGAGATAATTGCGGAATCCCTTTTGGGGTTAGCTAAATTATCGGGATTAAAAGGTACAGGTCTTCCCCACCCAATCCCCACTACTAAAAGCATAAGCGATCCTATCGGATCCAGGTGTTTCAAAGGATTGAGAGAAACTCTACCAAGATACCTAGCTGTAGGATCTCCAAGCCTGTCTGCCGCGTAAGCATGGGAAAACTCGTGTACGGTAATGGCTATAATCAGAGCCAAAACTACAAAAAAGAACATCTCAGGATTTTGGAACAATTGTGTTAGAAGCATAGTAAGTTTAAAACAGCTCGGTTATTATATCTCGCTTCGCTCGATGTAATAAAGTTCATTATAACATCAAGTCTATTTGACGGGCTAAACTCTTTGCTATGGTCAAAAAAGATGCTAAAATCCACTACGTGACTAAAGTGATTAATTTTGTCAAAGACTCCTATGCCGAATTGAAGCTCATAAAATGGCCCAATAGGCAGGAAACCATTCGCTTGACGGCTTATGTTATAGGTGTTAGCTTAGTCGTTGGCTTGTTCGTGACCGGTTTTGATTATATATTTAAGGAAGCCTTGACCGCTTTATTAAGATAATATGTCAGATATAAAAAAAGAAACAACTGAAAAAACTGCAACCAAGGAAGATGGCGTTGTTATCATCAACAGCGATATTCCTGATACAGCAAAATGGTATGTTGTTCATACCTACTCAGGTCATGAAAATAAAGTAGCTGTAACTTTGAAACAAAGAGCCGAAATCGGTGGTTTTACCGACAGAATTTTTAAAATGTTCATCCCTCAGCAACAGAAAATCGTTGTAACAGAAGGAAAAAAGAGATCCTTGGAGGAAAAATTGTTCCCAGGATATTTAATGGTCCAAATGATTATGGACGACGACGCATGGTATGTAGTAAGATCAACTCCTGGTGTCACAGGCTTCGTAGGTATGGGTTCAGCCCCTACCCCACTTCCAGAATCAGAGGTCAAAACTTTGATGAAATTTGCTAAAATGGAAGCTCCTAAGTTTGAAGCTAAGTTCTCGGTCGGCGACTCTGTAAAGATTGCTGACGGACCGTTTAGAGACTTCTTAGGCAAGGTTGACGAGGTTAATGACGAGCAAGGTAAAGTTAAGGTGCTCGTTTCAGTATTTGGTAGAGAAACTCCTGTAGAACTGGACTTTACACAGATTTCCAGGCTTTAAAGAATAAATAATATGGCAGTTAAACCAAAAAAAGGAAAAAAAGTTAAGGCAATAGTAAAACTGGCAATAGCTGCCGGTAAAGCTAATCCGGCACCTCCAATCGGCCCTGCACTGGGTCAGCATGGAGTTGCTATAATGGATTTCTGCAAGGAATTTAACGCCAGAACAGCTCAAATGGGTAATGATGTCATTCCTGCAATCTTAACTGTTTACGAAGACAGATCGTTTACATTTATTACAAAAACTCCAGTTGCCTCACATTTAATCAAAAAAGCATTAAAGTTGGATAAAGGTTCTGCAGTTCCAAACAAACAAAAAGTTGGAAAGTTAACAAAAAAACAAGTTGAAGAAATTGCACAAGTAAAAATGCCCGACCTAAACACTAAAGATCTCGGCCAGGCCAGCAAAATTATTGCAGGCATAGCTAGATCCATGGGCGTAGAAGTTGAAAAATAACCCACATGACAAAAAATAAAGACAAAGACATGAATTTATATACGTTAGAAGAAGCTATAAAGAAGGCAAAAGCCGGTTCTAAAGCCAAGTTTGATGCAACAATCGAGCTTCACATTAATTTATTCAAAGATCCAAAAAATCCGGAATTGTCCGTTAGATTTACCACTACCCTCCCCAATGGGACCGGTAAATCAAAAAAAGTAGCCGTCTTAGCCTCTAAAAAGGTAGCGGGAGCTGACATTGAACTTCTGGAAAGCGATATTGAAAAGATTGAAAAAGGCACAATTAAACCAAAAATTGATTTTGAAGTGCTAGTTGCCGAACCTAAATTCATGCCAAAGCTTGCCAAAGTTGCCAGAATTCTTGGTCCGGTAGGAATGATGCCAAACCCAAAGACAGGAACTGTAACTGAAGACGTTGAAACCGCCGTGTCCCAAATAAAAAAAGGCAAGATCGAAGTAAAAACAGAAAAAGATATCCCAGTTATTCACACAATAATGGGTAAAAAGAGCTTTGATGACAATAAATTAGCGGAAAACTTCAAAGAAATTTATAACTCACTTAATCAGAATAAACCTTCAAAAGCCAAATCTGATTGGATTAAAAGCGTATTCGTATCTGCAACCATGGGTCCTGCTTTTTCAGTCGATCTAGCCCAGCTTTAAGTAGCATTGCAGCGCGATGGGCCGAAGTGCTCGCACGAAAAGGCGCTGACTAAAGCCTACAGACCTACATAAATATCAACCGCACCGCCTATCGCACTTACAACCCCATTTTCAAACTCAATCTTTTTTTCGCTTGGCAGACCTTTGTCTAAAACGATAAAGCTCTTTATTAAGGTTATGAAATTGGCGTGAAGCGGCAAAATATCAAACTCCCCTGTTTCGTTTATTGCTGTTACAGATCTAACCTCGCCTTGAAAATATTTTTTTGAACGGCTCCTGACGTTTATATTTAACTTTAAATCCTGCTTATCCGCACCGGTAAATTGTTTTATTCTATTGTTGAGGTTTTCTAAGTTCACTGGCACTTCCTATATTCATAAATTTATCTTCAGAAATGTCGTCGTATTTTCCGTCTATTAGATCTTTCACGTCTTGGACTGTTGTTACAGCCGGTACATACACACCGGGCCTGCCTGTTTGTTCGGCAGTAGAATAAAAGCTCTGTGTCATAAAATTCTTCAGTTTTTTAACACGTTGATAAGTAATTCTATCTTCATCTGACAGCTCTGCCTCGCCTACCAACGAAACTATTCTTTCAAGTGAATCAGATTTTTTGAGCAAACTTTGGGCTTGGACTGAGACATAATAATGCAAAGGTGAAACTATTTCCGGATTTAACGCACTAGAACCTGAAGAAACAATGTCGATAGCAGGAAACCTTCCCTCCTGATAAATGTCTCTGGAAAGAACAATTGATGAATTTAAATAGTCGTAAATGGATTGGACACCCTGATCCAAGATATCGTCTGCCGGAAGATATATTGCTTCGATTGTAGTAACGAAACTTCCTTTAGTTGTAACCAGTCTTTCATGTACAGTAGCCATCTCGGATGACAAAGTTGCCT